>CALCMD010000070.1 GCA_937965795.1 uncultured Lachnospiraceae bacterium
GGATGATGCTGTAACTCGATTTCGATGTAAGCCAATGCGATGATGGTCCGGTTCTGAAAAATGATTTACTGGAGGTAAAAAGAGAGGTCGAACTGTATGCAGCGTAGAGATGAGGTTATTCTCAAAAAAATAATAATGGAAATCAATATTGGCGAAGCAATGATGGATATTACGGGAATAGATGAATGAAATATGCAGATAGCGAGGGCAGAATGATAAAAGAAACAGGACTGAAAGAAACGGTAATAAAGGAAATCTGTGATGTAGCGCATACTTGTGGAGTAAAACAAGTGATTTTATTTGGCTCCAGGGCAAGAGGGGATTATAAACGTGCCAGCGATATCGACCTTGCCGTGAGTGGAGGGGATGTTTTGCGCTTTGCTTTGGATGTCGATGAAGAAACATCGACGCCTTTAAAATATGATGTCATAAACCTGGACGGGAATATTCAGGAGGAGCTGCGCAGAGCCATTCAGGAAGAAGGAAGGATTTTGTATGAAGAAATTTGATAATTATGTTTCGAATCTCCGTGTGCTGGAACGTGCCGACCAGGAAATGCTGGGCAATGAGTTTATCATCAGCGGCATTATTGACAAATTTTGTATTCAGTTTGAACTGGGATGGAAGCTTTTAAAGCAACTGCTGACTTATGAAGGGAGCGCGGTATCTGCAACAGGTTCCCCCAGAAGCATTATCAAAGAAGCTTATGCAGTATATCCCTTTTTTGAGGGGGAGCTTTGGCTGAAAATGCTTCGGGAAAGGAACGATATGGCCCATATTTATGATGGAAATGCCGCAAAGGAACTGGTGGGGCGGATTCTTCAAAGTTATATTCCTGAATTTCAGAGGATGGAGAAGGAGTTTACTGCATAATATAAAGCTTTTTTGCAACTCCCCCTTGCAATCCTTTTTTAACTGTGCTAAGATACAGGACATATAGAAAAGGCGAAGAAGGAGACTCTTGCTTTGAAACTTGACAGGAATATGGCGTCACCGACTGAGAGCGCTGTTTAAGGGAAGGGGCAGACAGGGAACACTCCGGAGCCGACTGGCTGAAAAATTTTTGCCGTAAAGACGAGAGCGGGGAGAGGGAAAGTAGGTCAGTACGTGGGCGCGCGTTAAGCGTATGGAGTGGTAAGTGCGAGAGCATTTGCAATGCGGGTGGTACCGCGGATGATGTGATCATATCCGTCCCGGAATAGTAAAATATTCCGGGACTTTCTATATATCCCGGAATTCATAAGAACTGCCGCAAAGGTGCGGAAAAGACATGGAACAATGCTGTGTCTGTACCTTTGCGGCAGTTTTGGTTTCAGAAAATTTATGGAAACGGAGGAACATGACAATGAGAAAAAGTATTTACAGAGACGTGACATTTGATAAGCTGAGTGAAGCGGATATGGGAAGAGAGATCAGGGTCGCCGGATGGGTGGAAAACATTCGGGACCACGGCGGGATTACCTTCGTGGACCTGCGGGATATGTACGGAGAGCTTCAGGTCGTGATTCACGACGATGCGCTGATGGAGGGCGTCAGCCGGGAAGCCTGCGTGACGGTAAAGGGAACGCTTAGAAAGCGGGATGAGGAGACTTACAATCCGAGGATTCCGACGGGAACGATTGAGCTGGCGGCGGAAGATGTAGAAGTTCTGGGGAAGGTGTACCAGCAGGTTCCTTTTGAGGTTATGACTTCGAAGGAAGTACGGGAGGACGTCAGGCTGAAATACCGCTATCTGGACTTGCGGAACAGCAAAGTAAAGAATAACATCATATTCCGCTCAAAGGTTATCAGTTTTTTGAGGCAGAAAATGACGGAGCTGGGATTTCTGGAAATTCAGACGCCGATCCTGTGCGCGTCCTCTCCGGAGGGAGCCAGGGATTACATTGTTCCGTCCAGAAAATACAAGGGACAGTTTTATGCGCTGCCGCAGGCGCCCCAGCAGTATAAGCAGCTTCTGATGGTGTCGGGCTTTGATAAGTATTTCCAGATTGCCCCCTGCTTCCGGGATGAGGACGCCCGTGCGGACCGCTCGCCGGGAGAGTTTTACCAGCTTGACTTTGAGATGAGCTTTGCCACGCAGGAGGATGTGTTTGCCGTAGGCGAGGAGGTGCTGTCGGCGGCTTTTGAAAAATTTGCGCCGGAGGGATATGAGGTGACGAAAGCGCCGTTCCCGGTGATCAGTTACCGGCAGGCGATGCTGGAGTTTGGCACGGATAAGCCAGATCTCAGGAACCCGCTGCGCATCCTGGATGTGACAGAATTTTTCCAGAGGTGCAGCTTTAAGCCCTTCCATAAAAAGACCGTCCGCGCGATTAAGGTACATGCGGAGATGTCGAAGGGCTTCCATGAAAAGCTTCTGAAATTTGCCCAGTCCATCGGCATGGGCGGACTGGGGTATCTGGAGGTGCTGGGGGATTTGTCCTATAAAGGCCCCATTGATAAATTTATCCCGGAGGAGATGAAAGCCGAGATGAGAGAACTGGCGCATCTGGAAGCCGGGGATACCATTTTCTTTATTGCGGATAAGGAGAGCAGGGCGAACCTTTATGCGGGACAGATTCGCACAGAGCTTGGGGAAAAACTGGATTTGATTGAGAAAAAAGCCTACCGTTTCTGCTATGTAAATGATTTCCCCATGTATGAGTATGATGAGGAGACGAAGCAGATTGGATTCACGCACAACCCGTTTTCTATGCCGCAGGGTGGTTTGGAGGCGCTGAATACGAAAGACCCGCTTGACATTTTGGCGTATCAGTATGATATTGTATGTAACGGAATTGAACTTTCCTCCGGTGCGGTGCGGAACCATGACATTGACATTATGGTGAAAGCTTTCGAAATCGCAGGATACGACGAAGAGACTTTAAAAGCAAAGTTCGGTGCGCTTTATAATGCGTTTCAGTTTGGCGCGCCGCCCCATGCGGGAATGGCTCCGGGCATTGACCGTATGATGATGCTGCTGTGCGAGGAAGAAAATATCCGTGAGGTGATCGCATTTCCTATGAGTGGGAGCGCGCAGGATTTGATGTGCGGCGCGCCGGGATTTGTGACGGAGCAGCAGCTTCGGGAGGTTCATATAAAGGTTCGGGATTAAGAAGGAGGCAGCGGGATGGCAAATGTTATTTCAGATGAAACGATGGAATATGTAGGGATTCTGGCGAAGCTGGAGCTTTCCGGGGAGGAAAGGGAACAGGCGAAAAAGGATATGGGCAGGATGCTGGATTATATAGATAAGCTCAATGAACTGGATACCACGGGCGTCGAACCGATGTCCCACGTATTTCCTGTGAACAACGTGTTCCGGGAGGACGTGGTGGAAAACGGCGACGACAGGGAAAATATGCTGAAAAATGCGCCGGAGCAGAAAGACGGGACTTATGTAGTTCCGATTACAGTGGAATAAAAGGACACAGGAGGCAGAATACGTGGATATCAGGAATTTGACAGCCCTCGAATTGGGGAAAAAGATAAAAGCAGGAGAGGTTGGCGTTGTGGAGGCTGCGAAAGCCGCGCTGGAGCAGATTCGGGCGGTGGATGAAACAGTGAACGCTTTTGTGACCGTCGATGAGGCGGGCGCGCTGAAACGGGCGGAGGAAGTACAGAAGCAGATTGATGACGGTACTTTGAACGGGCCTTTGGCGGGCGTTCCCACAGCAATTAAAGACAATATGTGTACAAAGGATTTGCTCACCACATGCAGTTCCAGAATTTTATATAATTTTAAGCCGACCTACACGGCGGAAGCGGTGCGGAATCTGGAAAAGGCGGGTGCGGTGATTCTTGGAAAGACCAATATGGATGAGTTCGCTATGGGAAGCACCACTGAGACGTCGGCATTCGGCGTTACCAGAAATCCGTGGAATCCGGCGCATGTGCCGGGAGGCTCTTCGGGCGGCTCCTGCGCGGCAGTGGCGGCCAATGAGTGCTTTTACGCTCTCGGCTCGGATACGGGCGGTTCGATTCGCCAGCCAAGCTCCTTCTGCGGCGTGACGGGCATCAAGCCTACCTACGGCACGGTGTCCCGTTATGGGCTGATTGCCTATGGCTCCTCTCTGGATCAGATTGGGCCGGTTGCGAAGGATGTGAGCGATTGTGCGGCGGTTCTGGAAGCGATTTCTTCTTATGACAGGAAGGACAGCACCTCCCTGAAACGGAAGGACTGTGATTTTACTTCTGCTCTGACGGATGATGTGGAGGGTATGAGAATCGGAATTCCAAAGGACTATCTGGGCGAAGGACTGGATGAGGAAGTGAAGGCAGCCGTGCTGGAGGCGGCAAAGGCGCTGGCAGCAAAGGGAGCAGTTGTGGAGGAGTTCGACCTGCGTCTGGTGGAATATGCGATTCCGGCGTATTATGTGATTGCGGCGGCGGAAGCCAGCTCCAACCTGGCACGGTTTGACGGTGTGAAATACGGCTACCGCACAGAAGAGTACGAGGGACTCCACAACATGTACAAAAAATCCCGCTCCGAGGGCTTCGGGGAGGAAGTGAAGCGGCGGATTATGCTGGGTTCCTTCGTGTTAAGTTCCGGGTATTATGACGCTTATTACCTGAAAGCCCTGCGGACGAAAGCTCTGATAAAAAAAGCGTTTGACGAAGCATTTGAAAAATATGATGTGATTCTGGGGCCCGCGGCTCCGACGACTGCGCCGAGGCTTGGAGAATCCTTAAGCGACCCGCTGAAGATGTATCTGGGAGATATCTATACGATTTCCGTGAATCTGGCAGGGCTGCCGGGCATGACGGTTCCCTGCGGGAAGGACTCGAAGGGGCTTCCGATTGGCTTGCAGCTTATCGGGGACTGCTTCCAGGAGAAGAAGATCATCCGCGCAGGCTACAGCTTTGAGTGTACGAGGAAATACGAAGCGCCGGAACTGGCGGAAAGGAGGGGAAGATAAATGAGGAAACAGTATGAGACAGTCATCGGACTGGAAGTCCATGTCGAACTTGCCACGAAAACGAAAATTTTCTGTTCCTGTTCCACGGCTTTTGGCGGCGCGCCGAATACCCATACCTGTCCGGTGTGTACCGGGATGCCGGGGTCGCTTCCGGTGCTGAATAAACAGGTGGTGGAGTACGCTCTGGCAGTCGGGCTTGCGGCAAACTGCCAGATTCACCAGTACTGCAAGTTTGACAGGAAAAATTATTTTTATCCGGACAATCCGCAGAATTACCAGATTTCCCAGCTCTATCTGCCCATCTGTCACGATGGCGGAATCGAAATTGAGACGGCGGCGGGGAAAAAGACGGTACGCATCCATGAAATCCATATGGAAGAGGATGCGGGGAAGCTGATTCACGATGAATGGGAGGACTGCTCTCTGGTAGATTACAACCGGAGCGGCGTACCGCTGATTGAGATTGTTTCAGAGCCGGATATGCGCAGCGCCGAGGAGGTCATCGCCTATCTGGAAAAGCTGCGCATGATGATTCAGTACTTGGGCGCTTCGGACTGTAAGCTCCAGGAAGGCTCTATGCGCGCAGATGTGAACCTTTCGGTGCGTGAGGCGGGGACAGAAGCCTTTGGAACCCGGACGGAGATGAAGAATCTGAATTCTTTCCGTGCCATCACCCATGCGATTGAGGGCGAGAAAAACCGTCAGATTGATTTGCTGGAATCCGGGGAACAGGTGGTACAGGAGACCAGGCGGTGGGATGATACGAAAGGCACGTCTTATGCGATGCGCTCGAAAGAGGACGCCCAGGATTACCGTTATTTTCCTGACCCTGACCTCACTCCGGTGGTAATCAGCGATGAATGGATTCAGGAAATCCGGGACAGGCAGCCGGAGATGCGGGAGGAAAAACTGGAGCGTTATCAGAAGGAATACGGCATTCCTGCCTATGATGCGGGAATCCTTACCTCCACAAAGCGGATGGCGGATGTGTTTGAGGAGACGACAGCGCTCTGTAAGAAGCCGAAAAAGGTGTCGAACTGGCTGATGGTGGAGACGATGCGCCTCTTAAAGGAGCATAGCATAGATGCAGAGAATATCCGGTTTTCACCCGAAAATCTGGCGAAGCTGATCGGTCTGACCGAGTCCGGAACGATCAATAATACAGTGGCGAAAGAAGTGTTTGAGCTCGTGTTTGACAAGGATATCGACCCGGAACAGTATGTGGAAGAAAACGGGCTGAAGATGGTCGGAGACGAGGGGGCGCTGCGCGGCACGATAGAAGAAATCGTGGCGGCGAATCCACAGTCTGTGGACGACTACAAAGGCGGAAAACAGAAAGCCATCGGTTTCCTGGTGGGGCAGACCATGAAAGCTATGAAAGGAAAAGCCGACCCAGGGGCGGTGAATAAGATACTGAAAGAGATTTTAGATAGATAGAAAAGGGTAAGAAATGCTGTGAAGAGATTTACGGCATTTCTTACTCTTTCGTACTTTATCGGTCATCATCGAAAAAGAAGATTGTTTTCATAAAAACAGCTTACCTGTTTTATTCTGTTATTTGGGATAAGATAATAGATAAAGGAGGCTGACAGTAATGAAAACATACGGTTATATACGGGTTTCAACAAAAGAACAAAATCCGGAAAGACAATTTATCGCGTTGGCGAAATGGAGCGTTCCCAGAGAGAATATCTATATGGATCAGATATCAGGGAAAGATTTTGTGCGCCCGCAGTATAAAAAGCTGTTAAGGAAACTGAGGCAGGGAGATGTGCTTGTGATCAAAAGTATTGACAGGCTCGGACGCAATTATGGTGAGATTCTGGAGCAGTGGAGAAGGCTTACAAAGGAGTTTGGAGTGGACATTCAGGTGATCGATATGCCTTTGCTGAATACAGATATTTCGCAGAAGGACCTGACGGGAGCTTTTATTTCGGATCTGGTTTTACAGATACTGGCTTATGTAGCGGAAACGGAGCGTACCTTTATTAAACAGCGTCAGGCAGAGGGAATTGCAGCGGCAAAAGCAAAAGGAATAAAGTTTGGCTGTCAAAAAGCAGCAGTCCCAAACGAATTTGGTAAGTACTTCGAAATGTGGGAACGGGGAGAAATATCCACGAGAAAGGCGGCGGATGCTTTAAAAATGAGCCATTCCACTTTTTACCGCAGATGCTGTGAAAGACTGGAGAAAAAAGGAAATATCTGTAACAAATAGTAGACGACGGGATACACTTAAAAAGCCTTCCTTCCATTCTGATTTATGGACATTTTTTCGGCAAAAATATTATAAATCAACTGTTTCAAAAAGTCTACTTTGTGAAACAGACGACTGGATGCCGTGAAAATGAACAGCAGGAGGAAAACGCGATGAACAGAGACGCCTTGCTGGTATATCTTCGCGATTTAAGGGATCTGGAAGTGGAGAAATA
The DNA here is from genome assembly GCA_937965795.1 of uncultured Lachnospiraceae bacterium. Classification (GTDB taxonomy): domain Bacteria; phylum Bacillota; class Clostridia; order Lachnospirales; family Lachnospiraceae; genus Hominisplanchenecus_A. Next base: position 7,328 of record CALCMD010000070.1, read on the forward strand.
TCGAATTATCAGGGAAATAAAGCACAATCTGGAGCAGAAAAGGCAGGTACGTACCTGCGTATATCAGGAACTTTTGGGGATGAATGAGCTACAGAGAGTCACGCTGCTACTGGCGGATGCTTATCGGAATCCGATTCTCGTTCCTACATATAGAAATTTAGCGCCTGTTTATTATATTTACGAAAAGATGTCACAGTCCCAGGAGTCCTTAGGAGACATCCTGATGCGGGAACATATGGAAAACGGGATTGAAAAGCTGGAAGAAAAGCTGGATCGTGTTCTGACCGGAACAGAAGATACGATTCTCTGGATGCGCAGAAGAGAAAGCAGGGAGAAAAAGGCGGTGGAACGCACGATGCAAATGCTCCAGGGCTTGAAAAAGGCTCTTGAATCACAGCCACGCACGAAGCAGAGCATATTGGAAATTTCCCAATATGCAGGAATTTGTGAGACTTATCGCAGGACAAATGACTTTTTTGCAGAAGGAAATGCGGAACCATGATTTTATTTGACAAGCCGCTGCTTCTATGGTAGACTTAACATGTTTAGCATAGGAGGTGTGGGAAGTGGAGACTTTAAGACTGGTACTTCAGATTATATTTGTAATTGTCTGCATCGCATTAACCGTCATTGTATTGATGCAGGAAGGTAAATCCGCAGGACTTGGAAGCATTGGTGGTATTTCGGATACTTACTGGGGAAAAAATAAGGGACGTTCCATTGAGGGCACTCTTGTAAAGGCGACGAAGTTTTTGGCAGTTGGATTTATTGTTTTGGCAGTTGTATTAAATCTGAATTTCTAGGAATACTAAAACACTCTTGTAAATGATGCAAGAGTGTTTTTTACCATATAAGAATAAGATGATATTGAGGTCAAAAGATGCCATACGGATTGCCTGGCATTTCGGGCTTCCCTTATGTGCGGGCATAACGCGGAATTTGACTTTTGGCCCTGGCGTCATGCGATGAAGAGAGAAGAAAATGGAAAAGAGTTTATTGGAAAAGCGAAAACAGGTTCTGGAAAACCTGATGAATGACAAACAGTATGTACCGATGAAAATAAAAGAGCTGGCCATTATCCTACAGGTGCCAAGAGAAAACAGGGAGGAACTTCTGGAGGTTCTGGAGGAATTGATCAGGGACGGAAAAGTAGAGCAGACGAAACGCGGGAAATATAAAATTGCGGAAATGCCTGTATTTACCGGAAAATTTGTAGGAAACGCCAGAGGATTTGGCTTTGTGGAACTTGAAGAGGAAAAAGAGGATATTTTTATTTCGGAAGCAAACGCAGGTGCGGCCGTTCATGGCGATACGGTGCAGATTTCCCTGCTTCCGGCAAAGACGGGCAAGCGCAGGGAAGGGGTGGTGATCAAGGTTCTTGACCATGCGATTACCGAAATTGTGGGAACGTATCAGCAGAGCCGGAATTTTGGCTTTGTGATTCCGGATAACCTGAAATTTACAAAAGATATTTTCATCCCGATCGAGCATTCCAGAGGGGCAGTGAACGGACACAAGGTGGTCGTGGAGATTACAGATTACGGCAGCGATGAGAAGAGTCCTGAGGGAAAAGTAAAAGAGATTATCGGGCATGTGAATGATCCGGGTACGGACGTCCTGTCGGTCGTGTATGCTTATGACCTGCCGCTGGAATTTCCAGAAAAGGTTCTGAATCAGGCAGAGCGTGTCGGATGCGAGGTCACGGCGGCGGATTGTCTTGGAAGAATGGATTTAAGGGACTGGCAGATGGTTACCATTGACGGAGAGGATGCGAAGGATCTGGATGATGCGATTTCTATTACGAAAGAGGGAAATCTCTATCATCTGGGCGTACACATTGCAGACGTAACGAACTATGTCCAGGAAAACAGTGCGCTCGACCGGGAAGCGTTAAAGAGAGGAACGAGCGTTTATCTCGTAGACCGTGTGATACCGATGCTTCCGCACCGGCTGTCCAATGGCATCTGTTCTTTGAATCAGGGGGCGGACAGACTGGCGCTGAGCTGTCTTATGGATGTGGACGAAAAGGGAAATGTGATTGGACACCAGATTGCGGAGACTGTGATTCGTGTAGACCGGCGGATGACTTATACGAGTGTGAAAAAGATTCTGTCCGGGGATGAGACGGAAGCCGAAGAATATCGGGAGCTGGTTCCCATGTTCCGGCGGATGGAGGAGCTGTCGGGGCTTTTGCGGGCACGGAGGAAAAAACGTGGTTCGATTGATTTTGATTTTCCGGAATCGAAAATTCTTCTGGATGAACAGGGACGTCCAACCGAGATAAAGCCTTATGACAGAAACGTAGCCACAAAAATCATTGAGGATTTTATGCTGCTGGCAAACGAGACGGTAGCACAGGATTTTTACTGGCAGGAACTGCCTTTCGTATACCGGACGCATGAGAATCCGGACCCGGAGAAGATTCAGCAGCTTGCTTTGTTTATCAACAATTTCGGCTATGCGATAAAAAATAACAGAGATGAGATTCATCCAAAGGAGATTCAGAAGCTGCTGGCCAGAATCGAGGGTGCTCCGGAGGAAGCGATGATTAGCCGCCTGACGCTGCGTTCCATGAAACGGGCGCAGTATACGGTGGAATGCAGCGGTCATTTCGGGCTGGCAGCGAAATACTATTGTCATTTTACTTCTCCGATCCGGCGCTATCCGGACTTGCAGATTCACCGGATTATCAAGGACGCCTTAAGAGGAAGGATGAACCAGGACAAAATCAGCCATTATCAGGGAATCCTGCCAGAGGTGGCGTCTCACTCCAGCCAGATGGAACGCCGGGCGGATGAAGCGGAGCGTGAGACCGAGAAGATGAAAAAGGCTGAATATATGGAACAGCATGTGGGAGAAGTGTTTTCCGGGGTCATTTCCGGTATGACGAACTGGGGCTTTTACGTGGAATTGGAGAATACCGTCGAAGGTATGGTGCATGTGACCAATCTGTATGATGACCGCTACTATTATCGGGAAGAAAGTTTTGATATGGCAGGGGCAGATACAGGAAAGGTTTATAAATTAGGCCAGAGGGTGAAAATCCGTGTTTTGGGGGCGGATAAAAAGAGCCGCCTGATTGACTTTGAATTGGCGGAAGAAGGAGAGGAATAAGTGGGAAAACAGACAGTAAAGCTAATTGCAAACAATAAAAAGGCATATCATGACTATTTTATTGAGAACACCTATGAGGCTGGGATTGCGCTTCACGGAACAGAGGTGAAGTCTTTGCGCATGGGAAAATGCAGTGTGAAAGAATCTTTTATCCGTGTAGAAAACGGAGAGGTTTTCGTATATGGAATGCACATCAGTCCCTATGAAAAGGGGAATATCTTTAATAAAGACCCTCTGCGTGTCAGAAAGCTTCTGATGCATCGCTATGAGATCAACAAGATGACCGGGAAGATGGCGGAAAAGGGTTATACGCTGGTTCCTTTGAAAGTTTATTTTAAAGGAAGTCTGGTAAAAATGGAGATTGGAATCGCCAAAGGAAAGAAGCTTTATGATAAGCGGCAGGATATTGCGAAGCGGGATCAGAGACGCGAGGCAGAAAAGGAATTTAAGGTGAAAAATCTTTATTAAAATCGCAGCGCCGCCGAAAGCTGGCAGCAGGATAAAAACTGTGTCAGCCTTCGGCGGCGTTTTTCTTTTTCAGAAGCAGATTCTTTTATGTAATATTAGCAGGTTGCGCCGCCTTTTAAGTGCTTCTGAGCGGTGAGATTTTCGTTCTTTCTGGAAAGAAGATCATCAGCAAGAAGCTGTTCCTGTACGTTTTCGAAGCCAATACGGGATACCGTGTCAGCAAAACGTTCGCCTGTGATTCCCTGTTCACGGAAGAGAAGGATTGCTTTTTCAACGACTGCCAGGACTTCCTCTTTGTCTGTAAAGATTTTGTCCAGATAGCGTCCTCTTGCAATTTTTTTACCCCATCTTCCGCCGATGTAAACGCGGTATCCGTTGGTGTATTGCTCAAATGCTTTAAACGGACATTTCCCGATACATCTTCCGCAGTGGTTGCAGGCTTCCGGATCAACAGAAACCTTGCCGTCTATCAGTTTTGCTACGTGAATCGGACAATTCTTTTCAATCTGACAGACTTTACAGCCCTTGCATTTATCCATATCAATTTCAGGTACTCTCTGACCGATGATACCCAGGTCGTTTAAATCCGGTTTTACACAGTTATTTGGACATCCGCCAACGGCAATTTTAAATTTGTGCGGCAGCTTTACATCGCTGTAGCCTACAAAGAACCGATTATGGATTTCATTGGAAAGATCAAAGGTGTCGATCAGACCATACTGGCAGGTAGTTCCTTTACAGGATACGACCGGGCGGACTTTCGAGCCGGTTCCGCCTGTCTGTAAGCCGAACTGCATCAGATATTCACGAATCGGTTCGATATTTTCGAAAGGAACGCCCTGGATTTCCAGCGTCATACGTGAGGTCATCGTGATTTCCCCATTGCCGAAAAGTTCTGCGGCTTCGGTCACGGCACGGCTTTCTTCTGCGGTAATTTTACCGTTTCTGGTGATCACGCGGCAGTTGAAGTGATCTCCGGTCAGTTTATCCTGGAGGAATCCCAGCGCTTTTACCCGTGTCACTTCATCGGCGGATATTTTTCCGACAGGGTTTTTCACGCGCACATCGTTAAAGAAGGTCGCGCCTTCCAGAACGACCGTATTGGTATATCCGAAATGACGCAGGCGATTCTGGAGGAAATAGCCTCTTTTCCCTTTTGCACAGACAAGAAGAAGCTTTTCGTCTTTGGCAATGCCAGGAAGCTCGCCGTTCACTTTCGTGAGGTCCACAAAGTCAGCGCCGTGAATGGAGGGAACAGGAGCTGCGTCAATCACACGGTATTTGTCTGCTTTTCCGGCGGCGTATTCGGCGGGCGTCATGCTGACAAGCGTTCCCTGTATTTTGTTCAGAAGAATATAGACCGCCTGGACAAATGGATGAATTGCGGTAGAAAATGGCGGAGCGTAAGCAAAATCCGCAGTTTCAAAGTCTTCCAGCGCTGCATTCATAGAAATACCCATAACTGCGATGTCGACCATTTTGTCTACTGCGCCAGGACCGAAAACCTGTGCGCCCAAAAGTTTGCGTGTCGTTTTATCGGCGATCAGTTTCGTGATAAAGAAAGAGGAGTCCGGATAATAGTGCGCCTTGTCATCCGTTACGGCCAGAGCTGTGATGACGTCATAGCCGGCTTCTTTCGCCTGTGCTTCGGTCAGTCCGGTACGTCCGCAGTTCAGACCTGGCAGCTTCGCAACGGCGGTACCAAGAACGCCGGGGAATGTCTTTGCTTTGCCGGAAAGAATCTGTGCAAGCGTGCGGCCTTCCAGATTTGCAGAGGAACCCATAGGCGCCCACTTTGCTTCTCCGGTAATACGGTTTGTCACCATCACGCAGTCGCCGGCGGCATAGACGTCCGGAAGGTTGGTTTTTAGCTGTGCGTCAACCTTGATGGTTCCCTTGAACATATCAATTCCGCTGTCCGCCAGAAAACCGGTATTTGGACGGATACCGGCTGCCGCTACGAGAAGCGTACACGGAAGGGCGCCGGAGGAGGTTTTTACACCTGTCACATGGTCGTCACCGAGGACTGCTTCCGCTTTTGTGCTGGTAATGACACGGATTCCTTCCCGGACGAGATGTTTTTTTACATAGCCTGCCATTTCCGGATCAAGAATGTTTGGCATGACCTGGGAAGCAAAATCAATAACGGTAACAGAGATTCCCTGCGCTTTCAAATTTTCAGCAACCTCAAGGCCGATAAAGCCTGCGCCGATGACAACCGCTTTTTTGACATTGTTTTCTTCAATATAAGAGCGCATCGTCACGGCGTCTTCCGGCGTCCGCATTTTAAATACGCCTGTTTTGTCCATGCCGTCTACTGGAGGTACTGCGGCGGAGGCGCCGACAGCGATTACCAGACGATCATAGGAATAAGTTTCCATTTCTCCGTTTTCCAGATTTTTGGCCTGTACGGTTTTAGCGGCGCTGTCTAATTTTACGGCTTCCCTTCCGGTATAAACGGTTACTCCGGTGAGGGCGGCAAATTTCTGCGGGGTGTTGACGATAAGCTCGCCCGGTTCCTCGATCAGTCCGCCTACATAATAGGGAAGTCCGCAGCCGGCATAAGAAATATCTTTATCCTTTGTGATTAATGTAACGTCGATGCTGCGGTCTTCACGTTTTAACTTTGCCGCTGTTTTTGTTCCGGCTGCGACGCCGCCGATGATTAAGACTTTCATGGTTGTACCTCCATAGCTTTTTCTTTGATCTTTTGCATAATTTGGAAGATTTCAAGGTAATCTTCATAAAAAATAGAATCTTTTCTCCAGATAAAGGAAAAATCATGTGTGATATTCATGTCCTTGATCTGTATTTCGCACAGCCGGCCTTCTTTCAATTCCTGCCTGACTGCCGTTTCGTAAAGAAACGTAATGCCGCAGCCGCATTCCGTAAGCTGTTTGATGAGATCGACGCTTCCGGCTTCTATAAGAGCAGAAAAATCAGTCACTTCCAGGCTTTTCATTTCCAGATAGCGTTCCAGGATATTCCGGGTGCCGGAACCGGCTTCTCTCGTAATGAGACGTTTGTCAAGAACCTGCTCAATCGTGTAGGTTCCCTTTGAATAAGAATCTTCTGCCGAGCATATGGCGATATACCGTTCGACGGCATAGAGCTTATGATGGTAAATATCCCTGGGGAAATTGCCTTCTACAAGCGCAAAATCAATGGTTCCGTTTTCCAGTTCCTGTAAAAGCTTTCTTGTGTTTCCTACGGATAACAGCATAGAACAGTTCGGATCCTTTCTCAACCAGAAAGAGATGCTTTTTGAAGCTTCGAATTCTGCAATTGTGAGGGTCAGCCCCATTTTCAGAGAACGCTTTTTGTGAGCGGTTTCCTGCATTTTTTCCTTCAGACAGGAAATGTCGTGTGTCATCGTGGCGGCAGAATTTTTTAAAAGCTCTCCTGCGGGAGTCAGATGTATCTTCTTTCCCTGACAGATGAACAGCCGCGTTCCATAAGTATCCTCCAGCCATCGAATGTGCTGCGAGACGGTAGGCTGTGTGATATTCAGATGTTGGGCGGCTTTTGTAAAATTCATGCACCGGCACACTTCCAGGAAGGTTTCGATTCTGAAATCCAGCATACTGTGCTTCCTTTCTTCTTTATAATAGCAAAAATTAACAATAAAATAAAATGATATATTTTTATTATATAATAAAAAAATCTTATTGTACAGGGATACAGGAGAAAGAAAATCATCAGAAAGAAAATCATCTAAAAATCATCCTTGACACACGGAAAGAAATATGTTTAGATAAAAATGTCTGCAAACCGTACACTTTTTCAGGGGTTGTACTGGTTTCGACGGGGGTTTTGAAGTCAGGGAAGCCATCTGCGGGCCGGGACCGCACAGCAAACCGGAAATTAAATATAAACGCAGACGAAAATTTAGCGTACGCAGCCTAAGGGCTGCTGTCGACCTCAGGTTACTCACAGCCTGAGTCATCGGCATCAAATGATGTGAGGCACTTCATTTCCAAAGCTTTGCGGGAATGGAAGAATTTATGAAGCTACTAAAGTCTGAAGCCTGTCATTAGGCGTCAGATGGAGGGAATGCGAAAATAATGACTGTGATGGGAGACGCCTTGAGGGATAGGCTTTCGGACAGGGGTTCGATTCCCCTCAGCTCCACTCTATGTATTGGGAGGGAAATGCTTTCGATAAAAAGGTCTGCCGGATACCGTTTTGGTATCTGGCAGACCTTTTATCGCATGGGAAAAATCAGAGTCAGTCATGGATTTTGAGATTATGCAGCATTTTTACAAATCCAGGATCGTCGTGGCTTACGATTTCACTGTGTCCCAGATCAAGCCTGGAAATTTCGCGCATATCTTCTTCGCTGAGAGAAAAATCCCAGATATTCATATTTTGTTCCATACGCTCTTTATGAACAGACTTTGGAATCACAACAACGCCGCGCTGCGTATTCCAGCGAAGAGCTACCTGTGCGGCGCTTTTTCCGTATTTTTTGCCGATGGCAGTCAGCACCGGATGGGTAAAAATGCCGAAGTTTCCTTCTGCAAAAGGCCCCCATGCTTCCGGGCAGATCTGATATTCCTTCATGAGAGAAAGCGCGTTCTCCTGCTGGAAGAAAGGATGAAGCTCTACCTGATTTACGGCAGGGATTACCTGGACGGTCTCGCATAAATCAGCCAGGCGTGCAGGATAGAAATTGCAGACCCCGATAGCCCGGAGCGTACCTTCTTTGTACAGCTCTTCCATCGCACGGTAGGCGCCGACATAATCTCCCATAGGCTGATGGATCAGATACAGGTCCAGATAATCCAGTCCCAGTTTGTTAAGAGAGGTCTGTACTGCTTTTTTTGCGTTTTCATAACTGGCATCCTGTACCCATAGCTTCGTGGTGATAAACAGTTCGCTGCGGGGAACGCCGCTGTTTCGGATCGCCGCGCCGACTGCTTCTTCATTCATATAAGCGGCAGCCGTGTCAATCATTCGATAACCGCTGTTTATCGCGTCCAGGACGGCAGTTTCGCACTGTTTTGGATCGGGAACCTGAAATACGCCAAAACCCTCCAGCGGCATTTTTACTCCATTATTTAAAGTTACAAATTCCATTAGAAAGCACCTCCAAATGTTAGATTTTGTAAAAAGTATATCCGAATGAAAAAGAAAAGTACAATACGGATTCGAAAATCTGCTATAATTGAAAGGAATAGTGAAAAACGGGGGAAAAAGATGATAGAAATTTATTTACTGGAGCAGCTACAGGCATTTGCCGAATGCGGCACACTTCTGGCCGCTTCACAAAGACTTCATTTGTCGCAGCCGGCGCTGAGCCATTCCATGCAGAAGCTGGAAGAACAGATGGGAGTAAAACTGTTCGAGAGACGTAAAAACAGAATTTCCTTAAATGAAGCTGGAAATCTTGCGGCCGAATATGCGGCCGGGATACTGGAAAAGGAAAAAGAAATGATGGAACAGGTACGTTTACTGGATCGAAGCAGCCATACCGTCACCCTGGGCGTATGCGCGCCTGTTCCGATGGGAGAGCTTGGCCCTCTGGTTTCACGGATTTACGGGAATATGAATGTTGTCTCCGAAATAAGAAACAGTGATGAAGAATTACTGGACGGGCTGAATGGGAATCGCTACCAGCTTATTGTCACGCATCAGAAACCGGAGGGAGACATGCTGTATTGCCAGGCTTATGGAAAAGAAAAGCTGTTTCTGGCTTTGCCCGCGGAGCACCCTTTGGCCGGGCATTCAGAAATTTATCTGCATGATCTGGATGGACAGAATCTGTTACTGTATACGAAAATAGGATTCTGGTATGAACTTTGCCGGCAGAAAATGCCAAACGCTCATTTTCTTCTGATGAATGAATATGATGCATTTGGTGAAGTGGCCGGAATCGGGGCCTTTCCGTCTTTCACATCCGATGTCATATTAAAAACAAATGAAAATTACGCAAAAGGAAAAAAGATTATCCCGATTCTCGATGAAGAAGCAGATGCAACATATTATTGTGTGTGCAGGAAAACAGAACAAAAACGCTTTGCGCCGTTGTTTCGTATCTTGAAAACAGGCGGCGCAAAGGAACAAAAAAGAGAAGGATGAAAAATAAAAGGGGCAGAATTTTTTATTCTGCCTCGTTGTCCATCATAAATCTCATCAGAAGTGCATTGTCATCCGGATTACTTGTCACAAGCTCCAGCTCCGGAATCTCGCCGTCGGAGAAAAGTTTTGCCAGTGAAAAATACTGGGAAAGTTTTGACTTCAGATTTAACTGGATATCATCGCCGATCAATTCTACTCTTCCGCTGCATTTGTTTACAGTTTCAAAAAGTTTATCTACATCTTTAATATTCATTAATTTAATATTCATTATGTGCCTCCTTAAATTTTTGGCCTATTGTAGCACTGCTTTACGGAAAGCGCAAGCAGAAAAAAGAGAGGAAAACAAAGAGTTTTTTGGCGGGTTTTTTCATCCTGAAAGAATGGAAAGCAGCTTTTTTTAGAAACATTTCACAATTAGAAGTTGAAATCAGGATGTCCCCGTTATACAATAAGAAAAACAAAAAGTGAATTTTGGAAGAAAGGAGACTGTATGCGGAGAAGGAAAAAATACGCAAAAGTAATGGTTTTGGCGGGAATGCTGCTTCTGGCGGTAACGGGATGTGGAAGAAAAAACAAGGGGACAGAGGCAGTTACGGACACGTCTGCGGAATCAGCAGAAACACAGGTGGTTCTGGAGAAAGTGACGTATACGGCGACGGATGGAAGCGTGTCGATCATATTACCGGACTCGAACTGGAAAAATACCGAAGACCGTGATGGAAAGCTGGTATTTACATCGGCACAAGGGGAGATTACGGTAGATTATGCAGACAGCAAAAAAAAGGTAGGAACTCTCGCATTTGGCGCCACGGAGAAAAAGCTTACGAAGAGACTGGAAAAGCTGGGCGTGAATACAGAAAAACTGGAAATCAGGGATTATAGCTTTGAGGATGCGGAAGGAATCAGACGATGTTCTTATACGCTGCAATACACAGATACGGCAGAAGGAAATTATTATACGGTAACTTCTGTTATGGCGATGGATAAAAGAGGTTATCAGGTTTCAGGAACTGTCCGAAAAGAAGATCCGGCTTTGTTGGCTTCGGTTCTGGAGTCTGTGAAGAGCTTTCTTGTTTTGAAAGATCCGCTGGAAGCGGAGACTGTTTCAGAGGAGAGCGAAGAAACAGAAGCCGGCACGGAAGAAACGGGAGATACGTCTGTATCAGGTGAAGAGAGATATTTTTTTGATGAACCGGGAAACATGATTTATGTCAGACAGAATTCAGATGGCTCATGGGTGGATGAGAAAGGAATGTCCTATCAGTTTTATGAGAACCGTGTAGAGGATGAAAATGGAACCCGCTATTATTATGATGCTCCAGCATACCGTTCCGATGCTTCCGATTCTGAGGATTCGGTCTCTGACGGGAATGATTATTATGATTTTTATGATAAAGATGGAAATTATATTCGGGCAACACAGGATCAAAATGGGAACTGGGTCGGAGAGGATGGGAAAACTTACCTTTTTGGTGAGAACGGTGTGACTGACTCGGATGGGAATTTTTATCCATATTAAAAGCAGCGGCAGGAGGGGCAGCGCCCCTCTTTCTTCTGTTAAGTATATAAAAAGCGTCGATTTTCACAGAACTAACATAATTGTCTGTTATACTCGATACGAAGATGAGAAAAAACTGGCGGAGGTATGATTCATGGAACAACGTTTGAAAATAATGGTCGTAGACGATGAGAGCAGAATGAGAAAGCTGGTCAAGGATTTTCTGGTCAAAAAAAATTTTGAGGTGCTGGAAGCGGAAAATGGCGCGGACGCCATTGATTTGTTTTTTGCGCAGAAAGATATTGCCCTGGTAATTCTGGATGTCATGATGCCAAAGATGGATGGATGGGAAGTTTGCCGGGAAATCCGTGCTTATTCGAAAGTTCCTATTATTATGCTGACAGCACGTTCCGATGAGCAGGATGAGCTGCTGGGGTTTGAACTGGGAGTGGATGAATATATTTCCAAACCGTTCAGTCCGAAAATTCTGGTGGCGAGGGTAGAGGCCATTCTTCGGAGGACAAATGTGATTTCGCCGGATGAACTTCTGAAAGCAGGCGGTATTGAGATCGATAAGGCGGCCCATCAGGTTACTGTGGATGGAAACTATGTGGAGCTCAGCTTTAAGGAATTTGAACTTCTGACGTATTTCATGGAAAATCAGGGGCTTGCGCTCTCAAGAGAAAAAATATTGAACAGCGTGTGGAATTACGACTACTTTGGCGATGCGCGGACGATTGACACGCATGTGAAGAAATTGAGAAATAAGCTGGGAAAAAAGGGGAATTATATCAGAACAATATGGGGAATGGGCTATAAGTTCGAGGTAGAAGGCCAGCAATAGCCGGGGTGACGCAAGATGAGACATTCGATAAAAAAGCAGATGGCGATTCTGTTTATGGGCATTATGATTCTTACGCTGGTTGGAAACTGGGCGATCAATAATATTTTTCTGGAAAGCTATTACATGATGAAAAAGAAAAATACGTTGGTGGATGCCTATAATGTCATTAATCAGGTGACGGACGTGAATGAGTACCAGAGCGAAGAACTGCTGGCGAAACTGAATGAAATTCGGGAAGCGAATAATATTGTGAATTTTGTTGTTCTGGATGAGAACTTTGATAAGATCATAGGGCTGGATGATGGAACGGAGAGAAAGATTGGAAAGTATGCGGCAAGACTCTGGCGCTATGTGCAGGGGATCAATATTTTTGGAATGGAGGACCTTGAAATTAAGATTCTTCAGAAAAAGGAAAACTATGTCTTGCAAAAGACGAAAGAGCTTAATGACAATGCGGACAGCCTTGAAATTTGGGGAAGGCTGAACACGGGATATTATTTCGCTATGACGATTCCGATTGAAAGTATCCGTGAAAATGCGAAAATTTCTAATGAATTTCTGGGATATTTCAGTATGGCCGCATTAACTCTCAGCGTTCTTTTGATCTGGTGGATTTCTAAAAAGATCACAGATCCCATTTTGGAGCTGGCAGACCTCTCGAAACGCATGGCAAATCTGGAGTTTGACGCGAAATATACCAGTGGGGGACAAAATGAAATCGGACAACTAGGGGAGCATTTTAATCAGATGTCCGAAACGCTGGAGAAAACAATATCTGAACTGAAAACTGCCAATAACGAATTGCAGCGGGATATTGAACAGAAAACGCAGATTGATGAAATGAGAAAAGAATTTTTGTCCAACGTATCCCATGAACTGAAAACGCCGATTGCGTTGATTCAGGGATATGCCGAGGGGCTTAGGGAGTGTATCAATGACGATGACGAGAGCAGAGAATTTTACTGTGATGTTATCATGGATGAAGCCTGTAAGATGAATACAATGGTGAAAAAGCTGCTGACCTTGAACCAGCTTGAATTCGGGAACGACGCCGTTATGATGGAGCGCTTTGATCTTACATCATTGATAAAGGGAGTGATTCAGTCCGCGGGGATTCTGGCGCAGCAGAAAGAAGCCAGAATTATTTTTAACGAGACGGAACCAGTCTATGTCTGGGCGGATGAATTTAAGATCGAGGAGGTCGTGACTAATTATATCAGCAATGCAATTAACCATGTTGATTTTGATAAAGTCATTGATGTAAAAATCCGAAAAGAAGGCGTGAAGGTTCGGGTATCCGTATTTAATACGGGAAAACAGATACCGGAAGAGGATTTAGAGAAAATCTGGATTAAATTTTATAAAGTCGATAAGGCGAGAACCAGAGAATATGGTGGAAGCGGAATCGGATTGTCGATCGTAAAGGCCATTATGGATTCTCTTCATCAGAAATGTGGCGTTATCAATTATCACAATGGAGTAGAATTCTGGTTTGAACTGGACGGGGAAAAGAGGGAAGAGACAGAAAATGAATGATAAGCAGATTATTTGTACCTGCAATGGCACAACAGTGGCGGAGATAGAAAAAGCCGTAAAGGAGGGCGCCGGAACCTTTGAAGAGATTCAGGAAAAGCTTCATGTGGGAAAACAATGTGTAAAATGCAGGGATCTTATCAGGCTTCTTATAGAAAGCTTTATGGAAGAATAGAGGAAATGGTGAAGTGAAAAATTTATTTCCACTTTGAAAAAGGACAAAATAAAAGTGGCAATTACTTTTACAAAAAAGAGTAATTGCTGCTTTTTCCGTTCCTTAAAGTGGAATAAAGGAAAATTGGTAAATGTTAAAATTTAAAGCAAATGAAGGAATAAAAATCCTTTGTTTG
>CALCMD010000071.1 GCA_937965795.1 uncultured Lachnospiraceae bacterium
TCTCTTCAAAATTCTGGTGTCCAATACTGACCGTCCCTGCCATACCATCACTTCCCCTCTTTCATCCGTTTCTTTTAGTATAACGAACTTCACAGGATATTTCCATCTTCTTTTTCAGCATTTTTTAATTCCTTATAACCGAACATTCCTTCGCTTCTTATTCATCCAAATACCTTTTCAATTCCTCAACCAGTTGATAAACAGTCGTTCCAGGGTCAAACTCTGATGGCTGTTCCCTCCCCGGACAAAACTCTGCCATCCTTCTCTTTGCATTCTTAATTGCCGTATTTACGCCATCATACACATTTACCATTTCATAGATGTCTTCATAATTTTTTTGATATGTTCCATTTCCAAGATTATATTGCCGAAATATTTCATCCATTTTCTCATTCCATTGCTCTCTGTGCAGTGCGGAATCACTATAGTAAAAATGCAAATACAGCCAATATTCAAACGCCTGATTACTCCAGGCTATCTTATACCCTCTCTTACTCCCATCTTTTATCGCCTGGTCAAAATCTTCGAAATCATCTTTATCAAATACCACCCATATAGGTAAGAAATCGTCCGTCCCCACCTATTCACCCTCTTTCATGGAAAACTCCCCAAGAATCGGAATTCCCCCGTAAACACCCGCCAGATAATCCTTTTCAAAAGATGCGTCTGCCCTTACCTTAAAGTCGGACAAAGCCATCAACTCCGAATATCCAAACGCATCCTTCTGTACAAACCAGATCTGATCTCTCCTGAAAAATTTCTTATCCATTAAAGTAGTGTCATGTGTCGTATAGATGAGCTGCGCTGCTGAGCCCTCTTCATAAAACAGGTCGATAATGAACTTCAGCAATAACGGATGCAGTCTCACATTCAATTCATCAATAAACATGGATTTATTATCTAAAACCGCAATTCTTGCATAGATAAAAATGCCAATACTTTTCACCGTCCCCTCCGATTCCGCATACAGGCTCAGCACATAATCAGCATCATCTTTTCCTTTATGAACTGTATAAAAATCAATCCCTGTCTCTCTTTCACGATAATAAATATCCACGATTCCTGTATCAATCGCTGTCAGAAATTGCAGCAGCTTATCTTTTCCCTCATCAATGACTTTCGGCAGGTATTTCTTTACGATTCTTTCATCCTCAAATATCCCTGTCTCCGCCACCAGTGTATCCATAATTCCGAAATACATCTCCCGGAAAATATCTGTTTTTAATTTAAGCTTTTTAAAGAAAGATAACGCCAGCGTCTCTGGCGGAATCTGTCCTTTATACACATCACATTCCTTTCGAACACTTGCGCCCAGATTTACATCATTCCCAACTCTCTCCAGAATCATCGCTGTCCTGTTTGTCCGGAGATTCTTACGGTACATCCACTCGTTTACAATACGTCGATCATTATATTCAAATCCATATTTATACTCAAATCCATCCAGAATTTCAATAATCTGAAACTCTGAATTTTCTTTTTCCTTTTCGAAAGAAAATGGCGCATAACATTCCTGAATAACCATTTCCTCATCCTCTGCAATGTTGTTAAAGGACTCCGAAATAATTCTCTGAAAATACTCCATCGCCACACATAAATTCGACTTTCCACTGGCGTTCGCACCGTAAATATCCGCTACTTTCACAACCTTCTCCGCCGTTTCTGTGGCAATCAAATGATATTCATGTTCTTTATACGCATGAATTGCCGTCATATCCAGTATCGTTTCCTCTTTAAAAGACAAAATTTTCAGGTTTTATTCCTCTTCCCTTCTCTCCTTTACAATATAGTCCTTTCAACAGCCCCACCCCTTGCAAACCTTTTCTATTCCCAGATATCCGATCTCATTTTTTAACGCTCAGAGACCCACCTGCAATCCATAACCTCTAATCACAAAAATACATGGTAACAGAGCGTCCTGCAAAGCTCTTGCCTTGCGGACGCTCCATTCATAATAGCATATTACTTCACACGTACCTTCTTCCTTGCGCTGGCCTGCGTATAAATCATCTCTCCGCCTATGTTCCGGAATCCTGTTACCTTCACATAATAAGTCCTTCTGCCTTTCAGTTTCCTGATAATGAATGAAGTTTTCTGGTTGACGATGACTTTCTTCGCGCCCTTAAAGCTGCGTTTCGCCGCATACTGAATCACATATCCTTCTGCGCCTTCTATCTTTTTCCAGGTGATGCGCGCCTGTTTCTTTTTCTTGCTGACCGCTTTGGAAACCGCAGCCTTTTCTCCTCTGAACGCAGCTTTCTGCATCGATTCTTCCGCCTGTTTCTGAAGCTCTTCTGCCTGCTGCTGAAGCCGCTGCGCCTGTCTCAGAAGCTCTTCCGCCTTTCTGTTCTGCTCCTCGGCCTCTTTCCTGGAGTCCTCTTTTGCCGCCTGTGCTGCTTCCTGCGCTTTTTGCTCTGCTTCCACTGCCTTCTTCTCTGCTTCTGCCGCCGCCTGCGCTTTCTGTTCTGCTTCCCGGACTTTCTGTTCTGCTTCCTGGACTTTCTGTGCCGCCGCCTGCGCTTTCTGCTCCGCTTCCTGGGCTTTCCTCTCCGCTTCCTGTGCCGCTTCCTGCGCCCTCTGCTCTGCTTCTGCTGCTTCCTGCGCCTTCTGTTCTGATTGCCCTGCCTGAGCCTTTGCTTTCTCCGCTTCCGCTTCTGCTTTACCCGCCTCCGTCCTGGCCTTCTCCGCTTCCGTCCGGGCTTTTTCCGCCTCTGTTTCTGCTTTGTCGGCTTCCGTCTTTGCCTTGTCCGCCTCCGCTTTGGCTTTGTCGGCTTCCGTCTTTGCCTTGTCCGACTCCGTTTTGGCTTTGTCTGCCTCTGCCTTTGCCCGGTCTGCCTCATTCTTGGCTTTCCCTGCTTCTTCCTGCGCCCTGCGTTCCGCATCCTCGGCCGCCTGCTTCGCTTCCTCCGCCTGTCTCTCCAGATCCAGGATGTTCCACTTATATTCGGAAAGCTCCAGACGTAACAGCTCTTTTACCTGGGATTTTTCCAGGTCGTTCAGCGCTTCATACTCTGCCCGCACACTTTCTATCTCCGCTTTTTTCGCAAGCGTTACCTCGCCGATCGCCAGTATCTTCGCATCTATTTCCTGCGCTTTTCGAAGCGCTGCCTGGAACACCTCATTGTCTTTCAGTTCTGCCTTCACCCTTACGCTCTGCTTCGGCATGGTAAAGGTATAGCTTCTCTCCGTCTCTGTGCCCGCACTCGTAAGCTCCAGCACTTCTCCCGAATCCCCGGTTACTTCGATGGAAAGGAATTCTTTATCCTGCGCAATCTCTCCCACGGAAACCGTGACCGTCTCGCCTGCGGCAGCGCTTTCTTTATCCACAGTCACTTTTGCTTTCTCCAGGGGAAGAATGGAAATGCTGTATTGGAGCGGCGCCAGATTTATTTCAAGCCCTGTGATATTCCTGTCCGTTACCGGAACCTGCAATACGCTTTCCTGGTTTTCCGTTCCTGCCGCTACTCTGACGGAATAATTTCCTGCAAGCAATGCCTCAAACTGATATGCTCCTTCTGCATCCGTCAGCGTCTCAGCGATCAGACTGCCATTCTCTCCATACAATTCCACCGGAATCTTCCACCGATTTACGGACACCGCCCCGGTATTAACGTTTCCTGAAATGCTGTAAATATCCCTGTAGCTTAAGAATCTGGCTCCGCACAAAGCCCCGTGGTCCGCCGACTGGTCTTTGCACGCATCGGCCACGATGCGGAGCGTCTTTGCCCCCCGCACATCCACGTTATAGTAAGCCGCCGGGGTTCTGGAGGTCATTTCGCCGCTTTCAAATCTGGGCGCCGTCTCATCATCCACATAAATCCTGAAATTAATTTTGGAACGGGGAACCCCTGTAGAGGAGGCTCCGTTTATTTCCTCCGTATGGGTCGCATACCGGATACCCGCATAGCCTTCGAACCGGTCATACCCTCTTCCCTCTATATTGTAGACCACCTCCGAATCCGTAGAAGAGCACGCATGAATACCGATTCCCTTATCAAAGTTCATAGCAGTACTGCCGTCTGCTCCTGTGATAGCCAGTTTATCTCCTTTTACAGAAACATTCTTATAAACCGTTTTGTTATAAAGCGTATTTTTCACAATCAGGTCATTCGGCAGGTCGCTGATATAATCCAAGCCTTCCTGTTCTACAAACAGAATTTCATACGTCTGGAAGTTTCCGTCTCGTTTCCTGACTTTTACCTTCGTCCTTCCCGGAATATCCTCTGCATCTTCAATTGCATAATATACGCTTTCATTTACCGGAACCGCCTCTACCAGAGGAATCTGATCCGGCTCGCTGACCGGATATAAATACTGGAAGGTTCCCGGCTGGAATCCTTCTAACGGTTCGCCGTCAACGGTCAGCCCTTCCAGATAGACGTCGGGATTCACATAAGACATAAGCTTTGCGTCCGCCCAGTCCGCCCAGTCTCCCTGGTCGCTTCCGTGCATGTCTCCCTCCAGCCTCAGCTCCCTGACATTTGACACTGGAATGCTGAAAAACTGTGCATTGTTTGCGCCTGTTCCGGATGGCGCGCTCTCATACAGCAGCTCCCCGTCTCCATATACCCGGAAAACAATATCTCCCATATCCTGTTTCGCTGCGTCTACGCCCACATAAGCTTCCAGTACGTCAAGTCCCAGTCCTGAAATATTAAAATACAGATCGCAGGGGGCGTCTGCGCCCATACCCCGTGTAAACTCCCTCCGGGAACCGTCCACCTTCAGGGTCAGAGCGCCGCCCGCACGGTTCTTATCCTTACGGATATTTCCCGGCCTTGTGTTATTCGGCCCGCAGGTGGATTTCTCCTTATCATAATCCAGGTCGCTCAGATAAATAGTTTCTTTTACTGCTGCGTTTTTATTCTTTACCAGCCCGGCGAACGCCTGCTCTATCCTGTCTGCCGCCGCGTCCAGATCCACCTGGGTAAAGGATTCCTCCAAAAGCTCCTCCGCTTCTTTCAGAGCCTTGTCCAGCGCCGCCCAGCTCTTTGCGGTATAACGATAAGAGACATACCGCTGCGCCTTTGCCAGAAGCTCTGTTACACGCTTCGTAGAAGCTAACTGTGCCCTTGCGTTTTCCAGTACCTTAAGCGCCTCCTGTAACTGCTCCTCTGACGCCCCGTCCTCTTCCATGACGTTTTGAGCCGCTTCCAGAGCTTCATGGAATACACTCCAGGTATCCGTGGTATAATCTGCTTCCTGTAATTCCCGGCACTCATCTACCGATGCTTTCAGCCTTTCCCGGTAAACGCTGTATTTCTCATAAAGCGCCATATCCTCTTCCGATGCCTTTGTAAGCTTCACCGCATATCCATAACCGTATTTCAGTTCTCTTTCCAGAACGGTTTCTCCGTTTACCAGGTATTTTACATTTTCCAGCGTCTGTTTTTCCTTTGCCCCGCTGTTCCAGCCCGCACGGGCGTCCGCATCCGCCCCGTCCGCATAGATATCCACCACATACCAGGTATTCTCATCGAGGAACTCCAAAGGCACCCTCAGCGTCCGCTCAACCGCCGACAGGCTTCCCACATACCACACATCTTCTCTGCTCTTTCTCGCAAACGTGGCATATTCATACATCTTTCCTTCCAGATAGAGGGATTTTTTCCAATTGGTAGGCATCCCCTTCCACAAATCCATTTTCCCTTTATCCTGTGCAGGCACGCTTTCCGGGTTTGTATACCAGTAAAGCACGCTCATGCCTGCCCGGAACATCAGAGGCGACGCCAGTGCATAAGCCTTCGTACCCTTCCCCGGATAACAGAACGTATGATCCGCCGGTCCCTGAACCGTCCGCGTGAACAGTGTCGCGATGTCCTCCCCTATCTGGGGGTCGCTCTTTCCGATTCCCTCATCTCCCAGAATTCCTTCCACCTGCATCAGGTTCGGGTAAGTACGCTCAATCCCGGTCGTCACATACTCATCGTGGATTGTCATCACCAGCTTATGCTTTGCGGCAGTTGCAATCACATGTTCCATATATTTTTCATAATCCTGCGCACGCACGTGGACGAATCCCGGCTTCACGCCCTTTACGCCCCATTTTTCAAAATATCCGAACAGTTCATCGGTAGTAAAACGGTTCCTTCCACTGGAATCTGGAAAATACACGCCATTTACATACAGGATAATGCCGACGTTCTTTGCATTTGCATACTGGCACAGCTCAGGAATGTCCACATTCGTATTGAAGTTTCCGGATGTTCCCAGGTCTTTGTATACGTCAAACCCGACTCCTCTGGTATTGAACACGCCTTCCCCATGTCCGTCATATCCGCCCTCTGTAGAAAAATACTGATCCAGGAGGATTTTATCGCTCTCCACATCCGAATCCAGCTTCTTCGGGTCAAGTCTGGGGTCGCAGTTTACATCATATTCCGGCCCATACCAGCCCGTATCCAGAAGCACGTATTTAAAACCATGTTCTTCCGCCTGGTCTACAATTTTCTTAATCGCCGTATTATTCATCCCGGTAGCCGCGCGCAGGCAGCTTCCTGCCTCCACCCATTCCGAAAACCTGTAAGTCTCCTCGTCCGGCTCTTCATTCAGGTTCATTACAATCGATGCGTGCTCCATAAGCTCCGTCTCATCTCTTCCGATTACCAGAACACGCCAGGGCGTCGCGTCCGGCCCATCCCCGGAAACCGTGATATCCGGACCTTTCGTCTCATTCAGATGGGACGGTTTATAGCTGGTATATCCCGCCTTTATCGTCCTCGCCTGGGAACTGTCCTTCTTTAACACCATCACACCGTAATTGTCCAGATTTCCCTCACAGATGGTCAGTACCTGCCCATCCTGATACTGTATCGTCATAGGTCTCTGCATCACGCCGCCCGGAAAACTTTCTACGGACATTCTCTTCGGAACTGTCTGATTCCCCGGCGTATGGACACTCGCCACCGCGCCTGCCGGAAATACAAACTGCGTATATTCATCAGAAATCGTATAACTGTCCTCTGTCTGCGGCAATTCATAGCGAAACGCCACGCCCTCATCATACACACGCACGGTAAATCCCAGAACCGTTCCGCTGCTGTGCGTCAGCACGATTCTCATCTGCTTATAGCAGTCCTGAATCGTCTCCTGTTCCCCCACCAACGGATTCCAGGAAGTATCACTCTCCGTAAAAGCCGGGGCCCCCGCTGTAAACCCATCGTTCAGCTCCCCCAAAGAAGTGTTAAGTCCCAGCTTTGCATCTTCGATCAGTACCTTGCCATTGCTCTCCACACGGTAATAAGGTACGCCCTCTGAAATCCAGAATGCAAACTTTAAATCTGCTGTGGGAGCCTGGACGGTAGAAATCTCCGGCTCCGCTGCCGATACACGTCCGGCTCCCAGCAGCCCCACAATGATTACCATAGCAACAACCCGGATACTTAATTTTATCCCCCGCATCTTCTTTTTGATCCTCTTCTTCATAAGTGCCATCTCCTTCCATCTGATCTGCGTTCACGTAAGGCATCCTGATTTTTTGTCTCTTTTCCCTTTTCCCCCCTCTCCCATTTTCACTGTCTTTTGGTGCGAAATTTCTCATTATTACATGACATTTTTGTATGTTTTCTTTTTATTTTTCTATACATTCTATATTGTCGTTTATTTATGTGTATTTTCTGTAATTTTCTGCCTTTTATGCTTATCATACCATATACGTTCTAAAATTCAACAAAAACTTTTACTAAAACTTATTTTTATACATAACACACAATTTTGTTTCCACTTTATCAGCATTTTATACAAACGTCATATGTATAACAGACTACCAGAAGTACCCGGGAAAATATGCTGTCAGCTTCCTTCTCCGCCGAACGTGCTTCCACAAAATCCTATGTAAGATACGTACATGACGTTGCGCACTCTCTCGGAGGAGCGTATAATGTTCTTCATAGATTTCATCAAAGAAGGAAAATCCGTTTCAAAAGGAGTGACGCGCTTATGACAGAAAAAGAAATTCAAACGCTTGTAGAAAAACAACGCCGGTATTTCGATTCCGGCGCCACACTGGATGTTTCTTTCCGTGTCCGCACACTAAAAAAATTAAAAGCTGCCATTTTAAGGCATGAAACCGAAATAAGCGCCGCTCTCCGGAAAGATCTTGGAAAAAGCAGCTTTGAAAGCTACATGTGTGAGACAGGGCTTGTGTTAAGTGAGATCGGCTATATGCTGCGGCATATCAGGGCTCTGGCAAAGGAAAAAACCGTGTACACCTCTCTGTCACAGTTTCCTTCCAGAAGCTTCCGGAAACCCTCGCCCTATGGCGTGGCGCTGATTATGAGCCCCTGGAACTATCCGTTCCTGCTGGCCTTTGATCCTCTGATCGATGCAGTCGCCGCTGGAAATACTGTGATTTTAAAACCCAGCGCCTACTCTCCCGCCACCAGCCAGATCATCGGCCAGATTGTTTCGGAATGCTTCAAAGAATCTTATATCGCCGTCGTCACCGGAGGGCGTGCGGAGAATACCTGCCTTCTTCAGGAGCATTTTGACTATATCTTCTTTACCGGAAGCCAGCATGTAGGAAAGCAAGTCATGAAGCACGCCTCCGCACATCTGACGCCCGTCACGCTGGAGCTGGGCGGAAAAAGCCCCTGCCTGGTGGACAAAAGCGCTGACTTAAAGCTTGCGGCAAGGAGGATTGTATTCGGGAAATTTTTAAACTGCGGGCAGACCTGCGTCGCCCCGGATTATGTGTATTGTGACGAGGAAATCAAAGATGCTCTGCTCCGGGAGATCAAAAAGCAGATTCACAAGCAGTTTGGCTCTCATCCCCTTCAAAATCCGGATTATGGCAGAATCATCAATGAAAAGCATTTTGACCGTATTTGCGGACTCATCGACCCGGAAAAGCTTGTCTGCGGCGGAAAAACTGACCGCCAAAGCCTGCGGATAGAACCTACCGTGATGGATGCTGTCACATTTTCGGACGCCGTCATGCAGGAGGAAATCTTCGGTCCGCTGCTTCCTGTCCTGACCTATCATTCCCTTGATGAAGCCATCGGGAAAATCAATTCCCTGGCGCATCCTCTGGCGCTCTATCTCTTTACGCGGAAAAAAGAGATTGCCAGAAAAGTCGCCGCCCGGTGCGGCTTCGGCGGAGGCTGCATCAACGATACCATCATCCACCTTGCTACCAGCGAGATGGGATTTGGCGGTTTCGGCGAGAGCGGCATGGGCGCTTACCACGGAAAAGAAGGCTTTCGCACTTTCTCCCATGAGAAAAGTATCGTGGATAAAAAGCTGTGGCTCGACCTTCCCATGCGGTATCAGCCCTACCGGAAAATCCATGACCGCCTGATTCATCTCTTTCTGCGTTAGCCCTATGCTTCTCCCGCTGCGGGATGGGTACGGCGATAAAATTCCTGTCAAAAACGTGAATTTTATGGTATGATACTACCTGAGAAATAAAATAACCGTTACCTGGTTTTTATACTGTAGGAGGAAATGAAATGACAACGTACAAAACCCGCGGCGTCTGTTCCCAGGCAATCCTCTTTGACCTGGACGGAGACGTGATTAAGAAAGTAGAATTTATCGGCGGCTGCTCCGGCAATACCCAGGGCGTAGCCAGACTCGTGGAGGGCATGAAGGTTCAGGATGCCATCGCAAGGCTTGAAGGCATTAAATGCGGCCCACGCCCCACTTCTTGCCCGGACCAATTGGCAAAAGCGCTCCGGGCAGCTACACAGAATTAAAAGATGCGTCCCTCAGAATTTCGTATTTTACGGGGTTTTGGGGGACGTCGAATGTGATAAATTTGCAAAAGTCAATTGCATCGACCAGCCTATCTATGAATCCGAATAGGAAATATGAAACATGGACGAAGCCGCTGCTGGAAATTTTATACTAAATTTAAAATTTCCTGTTTCATTTGATAAGTATTTGATGTAAAATAAATCTATACTTTGCATCATTAGAAAATCAAATGACACACGGGTACTGGACGCCATACTCGTGCATGAGTGAAGGAGGTTATTTTATGAGAAAGTGGAGAAGAAAAGCAACTGTAGCGCTGACCCTGTTGTCTTTAACACTCTCCTGGGTTATTTTGCCGGAAGAGACCGCTCTATCGGCACAGGCCGCCAAATATACCGATGCGCAGGATTATGGCGAGCTGGAAGTAGAGAATACAGATCCTGTGGTTCTGTCGAACATGGAGGGCGGTTCGTTATCCGGAATTTCATCCAGAGATACCGCCCAGGATATGGGAACGTTCTCCATGGAGGTAGGTCAGACAATTACACTGGAGAATCCGAGCCATAGCTATGACATGGATTTTCATTCCTATAACTGGGAATCCAGTGACAGCAGCATTGCAACAGCTTCCACAGGAAGCAATAACCGAACCAGCGTCATAACGGCATTAAAGCCGGGAACAGTCACGATTTATGGATTTCTGATGGGTTCCAGCCGACAGCCGAACTATGGGCAACGGTATAATTCCTTCACAAAACGATGGGAATCCTATACATACTATACCTATCATTCTACGGAACATAACTATAAATGGACGGTAACCATAAATAGACCGGCCACAAGCGGCAATACGAGCGGCAATACGAGCGGCAATACGAGCGGCGGTAAGAATGGCGGCAGCGTTTCAGCAAAGCTTACGGTAAAAAAAGCTGTAAAGGCGAAAAAAGCTGTAACGGTGAAAAAAGCTGTAAAAGTGAAAAAAGGAAAAACAATACAGCTAAAAGTAACCCATAAAGGCAGTGGGGAAATCTCTTATAAATCCAATAACAGGAAAGTGGCTACAGTATCCGCCAAAGGGAAAATAAAAGGAAAGAAAAAAGGAACGGCTACTATCACGGTAAAAGTTAATGCAAAAGGAAACTATAAGGGCGCTGTGAAGAAAATAAAAGTTACCGTGAAATAAGAATATTGGTTTGGGATATGGGCGGGGATGTGAGATTCCCGCTCATTATGTTTTTCCCGATTTTCTCCATCGTTTCTATCCTTTCACAATATACAAACAGGTCCATATGATCTGTGGGGATCAGGACTGCTTTGCTCTCTGGCAAAATGAAAATTGCGTTCGTGTTGCACTGAAAAACAGATTTCACCAATAATTGAATCTCCTTCCACTCTGTACCTGGCTCCAGTATCATCCCCTCTGTTTTTCTGTTGCTGATCCCATGTTTCTTTAAAAAAGCATACAATTTCTTTCCTCTTTTCACATCCGCTATCCACTTTTTATGATCTTTTAAAACCAGACATCTTTTTTCTCCTTTTAATATCGTTTTCACCATATCGAGGAGTCTCTTCATTTCATAGTGAAAAAGCAGATCGTCCTCCCAAACAGAGAACTCCCCGAATCTTACGATTTCATCCTTCGGTTCAAACTGTATCCTCATTTCTATCTCAGCGCAAAATTTATCAAAATTGAAAAACGAACACTTTCTTTTTACCATTTCTATTTTTCGCAGACTGATTTCTTTCATTTTTTGTTTTCCCGCCCTGATTATTTCTCCATCTGTTCCTGACTCTGTATTTCCGCATAAATAGAATCCCGAAGCTCCTTAAGCATCCGTTTCGCCCGCCCTGCATCCAGCATATTCTCATCTACGTCCTCAAACAGCGGGATGATTCTCTGAAAAGGGCAATCTTCCGGTTTTAACCGGATACCGATTGGAACGATAAAGTCATACTTCCATACCCTTCGAATCCCTTTCGGATACTGGAAATCCTCAAGATTTCCGTTTTCTTCCAGCCATATTTGCTCACTTACTTCTTTCTTTATTTCTGATGCCGGCTCTATCCCTGCGGAAGCCAGAAAAAAATCCCCTGTGTTTCCCAGATACTCCAGGATTTGGGAAACGCCTGCATTTTCCCGATCAATCATTAGAATCTTTGGCAGTTCTTTTCTTTTTCTTCCTGCCTCTATTTCTTTTTTTAAATAATCTCCATCAGAAATATAAGATTCTGCCTCCTCCAAAACCCGGTTAATTTCCTTCTCATTTTCCAGATTTCGGATATCCAGTAAAAGCTTTACAATCGTCTCCGGAATCCCATACCCCTGATTTTCACATAAAAAGCGCTTTAATTCCGTTAATCCAGCCTTATCACCGGAAAGATACCGATTCTTTTCAAAAAAAATCTTCACCCAGAAATCTTTTTCTTTCTGATAAAAGGCTTCTGCGTTTTTCCGATATCCTGCCATACTCTCTTCTGTATAACCATTCCGGTTCACCCATACGTCAAACCATGCGCTTACTGCATAACCACGAATCAGATTTGTCTCACAGGACAGCAGTTCATAAAGCCGGTTGATAGAACTCTCCTGAATGCCCATACACAAAGCTTCTACCGCCTTTGCACGTACCGATGATTTCTCATGATATGTGAGCATTCGCAGTGCCTTCTCCCTGTCTGCATCCTTGTATTTTCTTCTGCTTTTTCTGTCCACCACAGGCGAAACCCAGGAATCCTCTGCCGCTCCCTTCGTTTTTCCCAAAATATCCAACGCTTTTTTTCGAAGATTTTTGATTACTTCGGGCAAAGATTCCGGTATCAGGGATTCTATGTCCTCCAACTCGCATCCCTCTTCTATGATCTCTTCTATGATCTCCACTATATCCCTGCTACAGTTGCAGCTTTTCAACACCTCTGCCATAAAAGGAGAAAACAGAAAGCACTCTGCTTCGTTTACTGAGATTTTTCCTGCCTCTAATGCTGTCAATGTCCCTGTGATTGCCAATAATACAATTTTTCTGTCATTTACTTTCTTTTTTAAATTTGTTTTCTCTATTTTCATATAAATGTAATCCCGAAGCCCACTTACTTTTTATTCTTCCAAAACTTCTCCATACGTCTCCCGCAGACAGGAAACCAGTTTCCACACCATCTTCTCTGCCCGCTCATAATCCAGTTCATTTTCATCCACATTCTCAAACAATGTCAGGACTTTCTGAAAAGGATAATCCTCCGGCCGCACCTTTATTCCCACAGGTACAATAAAGTCCTGCCACCATCCGTGCATGATTGGCTTCGGATACTGAAGCCTGCACAGATCAAAATTATCTTTCTGCTTAACCATCCTGACCAGCTCTGCACAGATTTCTTCTCCCGGCTCCAGTCCCGCAGAAGAAAGCGCTATGCCAAAGTCAGGCCCCTCCTCCCTGTAGTAACTGATGTACTCCATGAGCAGG
Organism: uncultured Lachnospiraceae bacterium; assembly: GCA_937965795.1. Taxonomy (GTDB): domain Bacteria; phylum Bacillota; class Clostridia; order Lachnospirales; family Lachnospiraceae; genus Hominisplanchenecus_A. The sequence goes on from CALCMD010000071.1 coordinate 13,152, forward strand.
GAAAGCCCCGTATTTTCACGACTTAAAAGCAGAACCTGCGGATATATCTTCTTTTCTATCAATTTCTGTGTATCCACCTGCAATCCCCGAAAATTTTCCGGTATGGATGGAAGAAATTCTTTTAAAATATTTTTCATCTCGTTTTTATTAAAAATATTCATGATCTCACCCATACAGGATTTTGCAGCATAGCCAACATAAGAATCCTCTTTGCTCTCCTCCATTAGAATTGCTGTTAAACGTTCCAGTGCATTTTTTTCTCCCGCTTTGTAACGATTTCTCTCATAATGCGCCAGCACCCACGAATCCTTTTCCTGCTGGTAAATTTCTTCTACACTTTCCAGATATTTCTGCATACTTTCTCTGTGATATCCATAACGGTTTATCCAGACCGTAAAATAGGAAGACGCTGCATAGCCCCGCTCCATCCGTTCCTCTGCTTTCTTCATCTTCCATTTCAATAACGCCAGACTTGCCTTTTCTCTGCCTATGCAGAGAGAATCCAATGCTTCTATCCGTACAAGTTCATCTCTGTCACAGGCCATCCTCCGGAGCATTGTCTCACTTTCCGGTGTATATTTGTTTACCAGCGCTTTGGCTAAATCCGCACGTACGAGAAAATCCCTGTCCTTTTCCATATGGTACATTTTCTTTAATTCTTCTCCGGAGGGAATTCGTTCCGTATCAAAAATCTCTTCTAAAAACTCGCTTTTTATAACATCCTTTTTCCAATATTTCTTTCTCATAAATTAAAATCCCCATCATTTCTTCTCGTTTTCCGCTTTTTCCTGTGGACTGTTCTGATTTTTTAACAAAATCATCCCCTGTAACATCCCGTTATCTGTCCATATCGCTTTCACCCACTCCCGCAAAATCCACATCCTTCCATCTTGCTTTCCATACTGATCCAGCACCGCCAGTTGTATCTGATTTTCATCCCAATCTATGATTTTCCCATAATACTCCTGTTCTTCCACTTCCAGCATGATAAACTCCTGTTCTCTCTGCACATACCGCATCAATTCCCCCGATAAATCTTTCCCTTCCATGTACAGGGAATTTCCTTTTAAACCATCTTTCCTTAGCTTCTCCATTTTTGAAAGATATCTGCTCTTGCGGTAAATACAAACCACCCGATTCAGAGGGAATATCCCGTGTCCATCATAATTTCCCCTGGCATCTATATGCTTTATCATAAGCTCTTTTTCTGTTACATGCTCCACTTCGCCTACATAACACATCTCCAGATCATCATCCAGATAAAACTCGAACAACCCATTCTTTCCTTCATATGCTTTCAGCTTTTCAAAAAAATCTTCTTCCGGATTTCTCCGCATTTCCGGTATTTCGCCGCTCCACATGTTTTTTCGAATCCGCAGTTCCTGTGAATCTGCCTCTACCGTATCGATACAGTCCCTTCTCAGCCATACTTCCCCGTCATTTTCCCCGTATGATGTAACTTCATTCAATACCACCATTTCATTCGAAAATTCTCTGAGCCATCCTGTATATGCCTGCTCCTGACAGCAAATGCCTACCGGTTCTATTTTCTTTACCGCATACGATAAAAGTCCATCCATCAGACTATCACTCTTTGCAGAAAACAAAAGCCCTTTTTCTTCCTTTCCCCTCCATAGCTTCCGTCTCCGTTCCAGCTCTGAATCACCCGTGCAGCAACACACGACATCCTCTGTCCTCATCAGAAAATATCCATCTTCCCTGCCGTCTCTGTTTATTTTTTTCAACAGAAGCTCTTCCTCTGTAACATTGAGAAGAATTCCTGTATATCCGCCCTCTAAATCCTTCTGTTCAAAGACAGAATAAAGTTCTTTTGTTTCCACTGCCTCTGATAACTGACTTTTTAAATTCATTGCTTTACATCCTTTCTCCGGTATTTCCTTTCGAAAAATATGTTTATCTTTTGTTCCATCTCACCGTATTTTTTCAATCCGGCCTTTTCCTTCTCCCTTTGAACTTCATTGATCTCAAACTTACATCCGATTGCCCTGCAAATCTCCTCCCCCATATGAAACAGTTCTTCTTCTGTTTCACATCCCGTACTATGATATTCCTGGTACATCAAAATTTTTTCCGCAGATTGAAAAATGTGCTCACACTCCCCGACCCCCAATGAAACCACGTAATCATAAGTTTCCCTTTTGTCTGCTCGCTTTATTTTCTGTAACATCTTTAAATCTGCATCATACCACTCACGTCCAACTCTTTGCACTCTTTCCGATAATTCTTTTCCCTGCTTTATGCCCGCAGATGTTACGAGAAAATCATCCTCTATCATTTCCTGAAGAATCAGCTCCAGTATTTGTGATAAATCTGTATTATCCTCATCCAGAATTAAAATTCTCTTTGACTTCTCTTCCGGCCAGACATCATATGTTTTATTCCGGACATCTATCAACCGCCATTCTTCCTGCTCTTCTTCCAGCGGATACGTGGTAAATGCTTCAAAACAATATCCTTTTTCCAGTTCTATCCGGAGGTCTCCCACTTCACTTTGATCAACCTTCTGTATTTTAAGCGGGAGGTCGGGATAGATTTCCCCAAAAATATTTTTTTCAAAGAGCGTTTTTCTTCGAACAATTTCCTCTTCCCATCCCTCTGATTCTTCTTCTATGATTTCCCCGTTTTCATCTATTTCCGTATAAATATCCTGATACCCGGAAAGAATGGTCCTACCTTTTCGGATACGCCATATACAACTGATATGAAAATCATAATCAACGCTCCATTCCTGCTCGGAACTCACGCCGAGTTTCAGTGGACGATGTGATATTCCCAAAAGCACCATATTTCGAAATCGGTTGATTGCGATCAGATACGTATTCTCCAGTTCTTTCTTCATTCCTTCCCCCTAAACTTTCGCTTGTTCGCTGCATTTCCTCATAAATATAATTCCAAAGCCCCTCAATCATCCGTTTTGCCTGCTCTACGTCCAGCATATTCTCATCCACATCCCCGTTAGGTCATACGCATACCTGCTCTTCCGTAATGGAGTACATATTCCAAAAATATTCATCTATTAAACTGCTTCCAGGAAAATACTCTTTTATCTTTTTATTAAAATTTTCTTTCTCCTCTTCTATGCTTCTTTTCAGAGCTTCCTCTTCTGGTGTTAATCTTTTTTTCGTAAATAGCTTTTTTCTTATCTTTACAGACATACCGGAAAATGTCTCTTTTCTTACATAACGCTTGATTATTTCTTCCGGCATTGTATTCCCGGCCTTTCGGAATCTGTTCTCCACCTCCATGTCAGCCAGCTCCAGTATATGAATATCCGGCGGTTGTAACGCTATCCTGTACTTTGTTATATCATACATAAGGAAGCCATAGACATCCAGCATATATCCCGTCAGCCACAGATACTTTCCCTCATCTTTAAATGCTGTTTCTCCATAGCGATATACTTCCCGAAATATCCTGTGGACTTCTTCTGTCTCCTTCTCCGTAAAATGAACAAAACATGGATCCTCCAAATCCAGATACCAGCACTCCCATAATAATCGCAAAGTAAAATCCAGCGTTTTCCCATTTTCTTTCCACATATGGTATAGCAATCCACAGGCTTCCATCCACTTTTCTTCTTTCTCTAATGAATTTATCTTTGGAATATCTAAAAAAATTGCTTTTGTTTTTATACTATCTCTCCTCCCCTTTTTCTGAGTATTTCACTCTCCCTGCTGGTAATTGTATCTATATGTATTTCATCAACGATGCTTTTTTGTATACATGCCATTCCATTTTCCTGCCCGTACTCATCCACTTTTTGTATGACAAATGTTTCCCCATTATATTCCACAGGATATCCGCTGAAAAATTCTTCCAGAAACATAATTTCCAGCACTCTTTTTTCCTTTATGGCATAAGCAATCAATTCTTCCAAAATTTGCTCTTCCTCACTGATTTTAAGCTCCCTCTCCTTTTGCTCTTTCAGTCTGTACAGCTCCAGAATTTTTTCCTCATATCTCCCGTCCGTCTCACACTTAAAAATATCTTCCATTCTCAGCCACATATATCCATCATATTCTCCATTTGGAGAGATACTTTTCAGAAGAACTTCCTCCTCATTCAAAGCCGCGACATAGCCAACACCGAATCTGTCCGCTCTTTGCATATCGTTATAAATACCGACTAATTTTTTCTCTTTTTTCACTTTATCTAAGTAATTTCTCATCCTCTATTCCCCTTTTTGTTTATTCTTCATGGTTCATTTCCGCATAAATATAATCCCGAAGCTCCTCAAGCATCCTTTTCGCCTGCTCCACATCCAGCATATTCTCATCCACATCCTCAAACAGCGGGACGATTCGCTGGAAGGGATAATCTTCCGGCTTTAACCGGACGCCGATTGGAACGATAAACTCATATCTCCATACAGAGCGGGCTTTTTTCGGATAAAAATATTGTTTCATTTGCTTTCTCTCTTCCAGCCTTTCTACTACCTCATCCAGCATCGTTTCTGCCGGACACAGACCTGCTGATTGTACCCACATTTCATCTTCCATCTCATCACTCAGATAATCCAGCATCTGCGAAAGCGCTTCATTTCTCTGATCAAGGAGCAGAACACCTGGTCTTGCCTTCTCCTTTATCAATTCCTTTTCCCCCCAGTCATTCTCTATATGGACCAGAGATGTTTCTATCATCTGATTAATTTCCCGTTCATTAAATACCGTGCGAAGATATTTTAGCTGACTAAAAGCCATGTTCTGCGATTCATATTTATTTTCTTTCATAGAAAAAATATTCTTTAACTGTACAAGTCCCTCCCTGTACCCACAAAGATACCTTGCACACTCATAAAAACTTAATACCCAGATGTTTTTTTCTTTTTTGTATAACTTTTGCATTTTTCTCCAACACTTTTTTGCACTTTCTTTCGTATAACCATATCGGTTCATCCAAACCTCAAAAAAAGCGCTTGCCGCATATCCCCTTGTCATTTTCCCGCCGGTACGCATCAGTTCGTACAGGCGTCTCAATGTTTTCTCCTGATATCCTCTTTCTAATGCTTCCACGGCCGTAACATTCACCAGCATGGCTTTATCATAAGTCATCTGACGCAGACGTTCCTCATCCTGCTCATTGCAGCGTATTCCAAGCACTTCCGCTGCCTCATATCGAATCTGCTCATCACCGTCCTTTGTATATTGATAAATGGTTTTCCACTGTTCCTCATCTGGCATCGGTCTGTTTTCCAGAAATTCTTCCAGGAACGTTATTTTTGTAATATAGTCATCTGATAAAAGTTTTGTTTTTACGTCATTTTCTTTTGAAACTTCCATCGCATCCACCTTTCCCTTAGCCTTTCTGTTTTCTATTTCTTAGTATATAGTTCTTACTCCAGCCAATACCAGCGTCCGTCGGATGTTTCATTATCAAACTGCATGATTCCTGCTTACGCTTCTGGACAATACAAAATCCCCATATCAAACGTTCCATATCTCTCCATAAATTCCAATAACAGGCTCATTTCTCCCGCATATGTAGTGATCCCACAAAAACCTGTCATTAAATACCCCTTCTTATCTGCCATTTTTTTCTTCTCCCACTCCTCTGGCAGTTGTGGTCTTAAATGATAACATGACTCCATTTTTTCTGCCCGCTTCATATTCAATGCTTTTTTATTCTGCTGAATCAGATTTGCAAATCCGTTTCTTTTCTTTCCTGACAGCAGATATCTGCACCGTTCCCGATAGTCTTTCCTTATATATATTCCTCCAGTCCAAATATCACAAACGACTGATTGTCCCGTAACAATTGCAATACTTGTTCCTTTTCCACCATTTTTGTTCACACCCCTTTATTGCTTTCCTTCATAAAAATAATAGCCCACTTCCTCTGCCTGGATTCCTCTGTTATTTCCCTCTCTGCCCCGCCGCAGCCGCATAACTACTCTCTATTTTTCTATCTCTAAAGTCTGTTTCCGGCTCTTCTCCTTCGTATGAATACCTGACAAATTCTACCCGTTGATATTTCCAATAATCTTCCGTTTGTTTGCTTACATCAAAAATCAACCTTTCAGGCTTAAGTTTTCTTGAATGATACCTCAATGGAAAATAATGATAATATCCTGAAACAATCACCTTCTCATCGTCTATTTGTTTTACGTCTTCACTACACTCTAAGACATAAAAACGCATTCCATCTACCATTACCTTACAGGGCTTTTCCCCTTCTTCTCCTGCAATGCCTCCCTTATATATAGACGCTCCTTCTTTCTTTGTTCCCTGCTTTCCTTCCTCCACTTTAAACCAGATCTCCGGCGATTCCGATCTCCATATGGCAGTTCCATACTCATCCGGCGGATTTGGATGTGGCGTACTGGTTCCATTTTCTAATAAAAAACCAAATCCTGCCACGGCAAGAAAAAATATTATGGTAATCGCCACAAAAATATTACGTATCCACTTTCTCATTACCTTCCCTCTTAGTATCTGCTTAGCCCTCATGGTTCATTTCCGCATAAATGTAATCCCGCAGCTCCTCCAGCATTTCCTCCGCCTGCGAGAAGTCAAGCATCTTTTCATCTACATTTTCAAATATGGGAATGATCTTCTGAAAAGGGTACTTTTCTGTTTCAAGTTTCTGCCCGACAGGGACTATAAAATCATATCGTTCCAACCCTTTCACTTTTTCCGGTCGCTGATAGCATTTGATATCATAATTTCTTTGCCAAAACAGTTTTACAAGCTTTTCATCGATTTCCTGCTTCGGCCAAGTCCCATATGCGCATAAAAGCATTTCATATTTCGGACTTTCCCACGCCAGATACTGTAAAATCTGAGAAAGTCCTGCATTTCCTCTGTCCAGAAGAAGCACCATTGGCCAGACAGCTTCCTGTTTTAATTTTCCCACTACCCACTGCAATCCATATTCATTTGAAGCCGAAGCACACACCTTTTCAAGAACCACATCAATTTGCTTTTTATATCGTATATTTCTCAGATTAAACAGACGGGACAACGCTCCATACTGCTCTCGAAAATTATCTGTAATCTCTCCCGTCGCAACTTTATATAACCATTCTAATGCCTCTTCCTTGCCTGCGTGGTATCGATTGTATTCATATACATTTAGCGGAAAAATACTTTTTTCACTCCTGTAAAGAGGCTCCACATCTTCCAGATAATTCTTCATGCTTTCCCGGTCGTATCCATAAAGATTGACCCATACAGAAAAATAACTGGAAATCGCACAGCAGCGGGTGAGTGCCGAATTCGTCTCTCTCATCATTTCTTTTAATCTCTGTAAAGTTTTCTTTTCACTTCCAAGTCCAAGACTTTCCACTGCTTTTCTTTTCACAAAACGATTTTTGTCCCAAGTCATTTTCCTTAATAGCTCCTCTGTTTCAGGAAAATCCTGACCTGCCAGCACCTGCACAAGTTTCTGACGGATCACAGGATTCCCTTCCTCCGCCATAGGATATATTTTTTCCAATTCTTGACCCGTAAGTACCCACTGACTTTCAAGTAGATTTTCCAGATAATTCATTTTGTAAGTAAAATTGTTGCGATATCTCATATACCTTTTCTCCTTATAAACACAGTTCTAAGTCACCAACCACCAGTTCAACTGGTGGTTTGATATTAGCCCTCCAAAGGGCTAGTGTTACTGCTCGCCCCAAAGGGCGGTACCGCAAGCATTATTACTGGTCCGCTTACAAAGCGATACCTTGTGAATCCTCTTTTCTTGATTTTTCTGCCTGCTCTTTTATATACTTTTGTACTGCTTCATCAGTGATATTACCAATTATTTCTACATAATATCCTCTCGCTCAAAACGCTTTATCCCATTTGCTTTGCAATTCTGGATGTCTGTCATATATCATCAATGTACTTTTTCCTTTGAGATATCCCATAAAATTTGAAACACTATATTGGGGTGATAGCTCCACACTTAAATGTGCATGGTCTATGCACACTGCACTTGCTATAATGTCTACATTTTTATAACCACATAATGTATTGATTATTCCCCTTATTTCCCATACAGTACCTTTTTGCGATATTTCGGAATGAATAAGATATGATACTGACATTTCCACCGAGTATGTGCTATGCTATTATTGTCCATTTGGATCACCTCCTATGATTTTAAAATTGGTTTGCGACACCAATTCCATTGTATCATAGGAGGTTTTCTTTGAATATCCTCACCAGTTCCTCTTACTCCATTCTCCCCAGCATAACTGGGGAATTAGGACTTTCATTTATACTTGGATTACTTGAATTTCTAAACAAAACTTTTACTTAATTTTGGGTTTTCCGTCTTTAATCCATTGTTCAAACGCTTCGTCTATTTGTGGTTTTTTTAGATTGCCAAAATCCTTAATTTTTCTATGACAATATCTTTTAAACTCTTTAGGATATTTCTTATACCATTTGTCCCTTTGGTTCTCTTTTCCCCCCTTAAAAGTTCCTTTATACTCTTGAGCTCTTTCTCGCGCACTTCTCGAATATCCATCCTCATCAGCCCTTTTAGATCTTGCCTGTAGAACCGGTATACTTGACACCGATCTCGCAATCCTTCGACCCACGATCCTCGCCGTCCTCGTGGAAACACCTCCCGTAACTACCGTCTCCGGAACTGTCACTGTTGTATACGTATAATTAACCACAACTGTAGCTATCTCTCGACCGCAATAATACAGTCCCTTAATCGTCTGCCACAGTACATACGAAATCGTTACCGCCATGCCAATCACAAAATATATTGTTACTGTGGTCGCTGTTGCAACAGTCGCTACCGCTGCATGCCCGCTCGGATCAATATAATTCACCGGATTATTCGCACAATACGTATACAGATTCCACGTTCCATAATCCGTCATTTCCCCACGGTAAGTATCCTGGCTTAAGAACCTTCCATCCTGCGGATTATAATATCTCGCATTCAGATAATACAGCCCCGTGCCCTCATCGTAGATTCCGCCCGTATAGCAGATTTCATTTTCAAGGTTCTCATCCCCGCACACTGCCGTCTCTCCAAAGTCCGTGTAGCGGTAGGACAGCGCACAGCTCCCATCCGGTTTTAACAGGCTGGTGGTGCTGCCTTTCAGGTCTTTGTTGTACGTCAGGTATTCTCCGGCGCAGCTTCCCACATATCTGCCTGCGGCAATGACATTTCCTTCCAGCCCGTAAAGCTGGAAGCTGGTCTTATTCCCTTCAGCATCCGTGGTCGCCAGGAGTGCATCTCCCTGATAATAGTATTTGGTCGTCTCTCCATTTTCCGTCTTTTGGATTCTCTGGCCGTTTCCGTTGTAGAGGTTTGTCTGGGTCAGGGTAACCGTTCCATCCTCTTTTTTGACGGCCTGTGCCAGACGGTTCCCCACATCATAGCTGTAATCCGTGCTCTCTTTCGTGATACTGTCCGTCTCATTTTCGAGGTTTCCGTTGGCGTCATACGCATAGCTCTTATCCGACTGTACCGTGCTTCCCTTCACCTTTTTGGAAGCTGTCATCTGATTCAGGCTGTTGTAGGTGTTTCTGGTGACTTCGTCGCCCTTCGTCTCCGTCAGGCGGTTCCCGTTCTTATCGTAAGTATAAGTCGTTCTGCTAAGAAGCGTCCCGCTAAAATCCCGGATTTCCGTAGCGGTCAGTCTCCCAAGCGCATCGTACACATGGCTTCTGTTCTCCTGTACCTGGGCTCCTTCTGCTTCGAAATATCCCTGGAAAATTCTCTCTGTCAGGATATTGGAATTCTTATCGTAGGTATACTGATAAGACTCCCTGACCGGGGCGTCTGGCGTGCTGTCCCTGTATTCTATCCCCGTCACACGGTTCAGCCCGTCATACACATAGCTCTTCCGGATATAGTTTTCCGTGCCGCCCGCCGCAAAGTTCGGATAATCCCGGATTTCACTCACTTTTCCGTCCGGGGTATAGAGATAACTGCGCAGAAGGTTCTTTGCGCCGTCGTCCATTCCGGCATAAACTGCTTCTATCCAGCCCTTCTCATCATATTGATACTGTAAGGATACCACATGATTTTCTGCTTTGGGATAACGGATTTCTGTTAATCTTCCATCTTCATCATAAGAGAAACGGACTGCGGCTTCATTTTTCTTTTCCTCCGTCGGTACTTTGTCCCCATCACACTCGATGAATGCCGTCATCTGCTTCATGCCGTCATAATCATACTCCAGATAACGGTATCTTTTCTCCGTCCCTCCGTCAACTTCAAAGTCCTCCATCGTGTGCAACTGGTCAGAGGAGGTATAGGTATACTTCGTCACAAGGGTTCCTGTCCCGTCTGCCCGGAAATAAGAAACCTGAATCAGGCGGTTCCGCCCGTCATACTCATATTTCTTGTAGTCCCCGTTTGTGTACGTTTCCCGGAGGACATTTCCCTTCTGGTCATACTGATAGGAGGTCGACAGGGATGGAATTTTCCCATCTCCCAGGTCTGCGGTTTTTACGGTTCTTCCTTCTCCGTTTACGAAGTCCTTGCTGATATTTCCAAGTGCGTCTGTCGTAAGAGTGCTGACAGTTCCGTCCTTTTCAAGCACATCATAACCATACCGGGTGACGTTTGGCTGCCCCGTTCCATCCTCCAGAGAGACCTCTGTCAGCCTGGAAAGTACGTCATATGTGAATCTGGTCTGATGTCCTTCCCCGTCTGTCGCACTTAACTGATTTCCACGCTTGTCATAACTGCTGCTCTCCGTGATGGAATCCTGTGTGGTTTTCCACTGGCCGTCACGGTACTCCGGATTTTGGATTGTCATACACGGATTCCCGGAGTTGTCATAAAGCGTGAGCGCCACCTGCTGTTTCCCGGTTCCATCTTCCGCGCCTGTTTTCTGTACGACCGCCTCCCCATGTCTGTCATATTCTGTTTCTGTACAGAGCCCTGAGGCAATATTTTTGATATTCCACCCCATGACATTATAATAGCTTCTGGACTCCTGCCCTCCGGGGCTCGTGGACGTTACGACCTGTATACGCTCTCTGCCGTCATCCTCTCCCTGCCACTCATAGGTGTATTTCGTGCCATAAGCCCGGCTCACGCCTCCTTTCGACACCTTCTGTCCGGTCAGACGGTTTTCTGCATCATATGTATATTCCGTCACTGTGGCATCCCTGGCTGTCTCACGAATCAGCGTTCCATTGGCGTCGTATTCCCTTTTTGTCGTGGACGAAATCATCCCTTCCATACAGTTGTCACTGGTCAGCCGTCCGAGGAAATCATAGCTGTAATTATGAACCGTTCCCACGCCGTCATTGCTGTAAATCAGATTTCCCATCCTGTCATATTTCTCTACCGCAATGACTGCCTTTCCATCGATGGTCTCCTTCACCGTTTCCGTGAAAACTCCGGTCGTTTTGTCATAGCTGTACTGGTAGTCTCTCGTAACGACTTTATAATCCGCCTCTCCTTGTTCAGAAAAAACTCTTGTCTTTTCTACAATCCGTTTAATTTCACCGGAAAATTCACTGCCTGCTTCATAATAAGTCGTCTGCACCAGATCTCCGGTTACGCTATCCTCCTGCTCCAGTTCATTTCCATAAGAATCATACAGATAAGTATAATCCGCAGTTATCACTCCGTCCTCTATTTCCGTCATTGATGTCGGCAGATCGTCCAGATATATATTTTCCTGCGCCGCATACTCATAGATAACCTCATTTCCCTCTTCATCAATCTCAGATACCGGATTACTGTTTGCATTCTCATCGTAGGTAGTGTCTGTCGTCCGCACACCTTCCCTTGTCACGACCGTATCCTGATCCAGCTCCTGATATTCTGATTTCAAGGTCGTCGTCCTGAGCATATTGTCCTCGTACGTATAGGTGCTCTCAGCGCCTTTTTCATCTTTCTGATACAGCATGTTTCCTGAATTACGGTCACTTTTCACCAGTTCACCGACTCCGTATACGCCGTCCACTCCCTGCTGAATGAATGTCTCATACTTGTCTCCATCTTCCCGGTAAGTAAACTGAACCGAACGCTGCCCGTCATCTGTAGAAGGATAGTTGAGCGTCTTTACTCTACCCTCTTCATAGACGATTCCATAGGGATTTCCCAGCGCATCATAAATGGCAGACAGCTTTCCATTTCTGTCATAGGCATAGCGGTAAGATACCTGCCCGTCATTCTCATCCTCTGCTTTTCTGGTCACGCCAAGCAGATGATTCCTGGTATCATATTCATAAGATATCGTGCTTCCATCCGGCAGGATGATTTTTCTTACCAGAGAAAGATTGTTTACGGCATCCTCCACCGTTTCATCCTTATAATCTCCGTCCGGCACCCTGGACGAACCGACATCTTCCATATCAATGCGGATAACCTCCATATCCTCTGGCGAAGGCTCTTCATCCACCGGGGTCGATGGCTTCTCTATGACCTCCGAATCTGCCTGCGGCATTATCGTGTTTTCATTCTTTCCTCTATCAATTGCCTGCTGCACCAGTTCTTCCATCTTTTCCTTCGCACGATCCGCATACTCAAAGCAGGTGACAAGATTCTGGTTTGTCGTAGCAGAAATGAGACGCCCTGTTTTTGCGTCATATTTCAACAAAAGAAAACTTCCATTTGGCTCTTTCGTATAAACCAACTGCCCTCCCATGTTAAAGCGGTATTCCTGATTGTCCTTTGACAGCATCGTATACGCACTTTCTACTGTTTCTGTGGACGCAGGATTTCCATTCTTTTCCGGTATGGTGAATGTTTCTGTCTTTTTTTCCTCTTTTAGTGTCAGATATTTCCCCATAGAGGAAGCATAGCTTCCATCAGAAAGCTCTGAAAACAGGAAAATACTTCCCGTCTCATCCTTAAACGCAAACCGCTTGATTAACTCATTTGGCTCATTGATGTTCAAAAGCTCCAGATCGAGGCTGTGGTTCCAGCCATCTCCCAGAGAGGCCATCGTACTGCTCTGGCTGTTATAGGAACGTGAAATCTCGATTGGCAGCTTCCTATTTGGAATCGTGGCGTCTGTCTGCGTATAATTGAAATTTCCTCTGGCTTTTTCAACGCCTCCTGTTCCATTCGGCGTGGAAAACTCCTCATAGCACCAGTACGGCTTCGATCCCAGGAATTTATGGTATTCGTCTCCGTCCACGACTCTGGTTGAAAAAATTCTTGAAAAACTGCTGTATTTCTTTTCTCTTTTTCCGGTCCCCGCATTCTTTTCCTCTTTTACCGCACGAATACGATAGTAAAAAGAGCTTCCATAATTAATATTCATCTCGCTGAAATAATCTTCACGGACGCCTTCTGCATCCGGAACCTTTTTCTGCATCAGCTCTTTCTCACTGGTGGCACGGTAAATCTCATAACTCACACCCTCCGGCAGCTCTACCTCCTTCTCTTTCTCCATATCCGCAGAATCCTTCTCCCCGGCACGGCTCCACATCAGATAGGTCTTGTAATTAATCTTACTTACCGCCGACACAAACGCCGGTACATAGTTATCCATCTCTGAAATTTCAAAGTTCTCCGGCACGACGGTATTTCCTATCAGACGGAAAGATTCTAGTGCGGATGCGTCTCCGCTCCACTCCGCCTTTACAGACAGCATATCTGTCGTAAGTGTTCCCTCTGCCAGCTCGCTGATCTTGTACTCTCTGCCCGGCATTACCTGAATCCATTCATATCTTCCGGTTCTCACATAGTAATGAACCGTCCCTGTAAAGCCCTGTCTGATCTTTGATTCCAGCGTAAATCCTTCCAACGGCTCCTGGAAGGACAGCGTTTTGATTCCCCCGGATACGGTGGGCAGATATTCATAAAATGTTTTCTCATACTCCGGTGCGGAATACGTCACTTTGCCATCCTTTCCGGTACATCTGGCGATTAGCGTATGCGCAGACCCATCCGGATATCCGTCTTTTATTTTGTAAAAATCCAGAATCCAGGGTTTTCCGGGATGCTGCACGGAGGCGCCAATCTTCAGGTTGTCCAAATACCATTCCACGCTTACCGGCATCTCCGTCCCCTCGGATTTCAGTTCCAGATAATTCGTATTTTCCGGCAGGGAATACGTATTCTTTCCGGTTTTCAGATAATCCGGGTGATCCAGAACCCACACAGGCGTTTTCTCTGTCGCCGTGGTATCCCCCGCCTGCTTTGTATAAAGCCAGGATGACGTGTTTTTGTTTCCTGCAAGGTCTGTACCCTCTAGAACAAATTCATACGTCTTTCCGGTTTTGTATTCTTCACTTCCCACATTTGCAATATACAGAATATCTTCCGAGACCGCGCTGGTTCCTGAGGAAAGCTCCCGATATGCCGCATCCCCTTTTTCCCTCATCCTGAGATTCCATGACTGGAGGTACGCATCCGTGACCGTTCCTTTCAGAATTCCCTGCTGCATGGACAGGATTTTTACCGACGGCGCTGTTTTATCATAAATACATACAGCCGTTGCTTCTTTTCCTGCCAGACCGCTGGCGTCCACAGCCCGTACCTTAATCCTGTGTTCCTTCTCCTCTTTTGGCAGGTCAAACGTATAACTCCCTTCCTTTTGAGAAGAGCCCGGTATTGTCAGCCAGCCGCTTCCGGAAATCTGATATTCCATTCTCTGCAACACATTGATGCTGTCCGGCTGCTTCCATGAAATGACTGCCTTTCCATCGTTCCGGTTGCTTCCTGTCACCTGCGGAGCATCCATCTGGTTCTGAATGCCGATGGTATCTGTCACCGTAGCCGTATGCCCGGCATAATCCGTCACCGTCAGGACTGCCTGATAATTTCCATTTTTCAGATTCTTCGTGTTGAAGGCCCTGGTAACTGAACTTGTTGTAAAATTATTGTATATCGTATCCACCAGCTTTCCGCTGGTGTCTTTGATCACCAGCGTACTGCTTTTGATCCCGCTTCCGGTTCCGTCACTGCATTCCGCTGTGATCTGTACCGTATCATGCAGGCTGCTTTTCGTCTGGTTTTCATATCTCAGTGTACCCGCCGGCACTTTGGTATCCTTTTTATAAGAAAGCGTTTTCATAACCGCATTTCCTGCCTTGTCCTCAAACCGGACATGGATGGTATATACACCGTCCGCCCTGTTCTGATCCGTACTGTTCATGCGGAAGCTTCCTGCATAGGGGCTTGTCAGGGACGTAAAACTTACGCCCGCTGCCGCCTGATATGCCGAAGCAGCCTGTCCGGCAGGCGTCATGCAGTATTTTACTCCGGCGGCAGTTAAACCGCTGTGTATCTCCGTAATGCCGCTAAACTGTATCAGCGGATTTCCATTCCCTGTCCATAGTCCCGCTGTCGGATTTGAAGTCAGGGTTCCAAAGGCGGGACAGGTGACGTCTACCAGATAATTCAGTGTCTTTACCGCACTGATATTCCCCGCATGATCCACTGCCCGCACCCGGATGGTATAAGTTCCCGAACCTGAGAAATAAGTGGCTGGAATCACCACACTGCCTGCCGTACCCGTTCCGGCCGTCACATAGGGGGCGTTTCCCACCTGATACTGTATCTCTTTCAGATGCTTCTCTGAAACACTGCTCCAACTGAGCGCCGGATTTTTAATCGAAGTATATCCTGCCGGGGAGACCGAAACGCTTCCAATCACAGGCGCTGTACTGTCAATGTGGAAATTCCAGCTCCTTGCTTCTCCCGCAATTCCTCCTTTATCCACGCCCCGCACCCAGATACGGTAACATCCTTCTGCCCATGTATTGCTTCCCGTCAGAGATGCTGTTCCGGAAGCTGTCGTTCCAATCTTTGTCGCACTGGAATAATCGATGAATACGCCTTCTTCTTTTCCCGTGGCATCGTTCATCTTTACGACCCGGTACTCCACATGATCGAGCGCCCTGGAACTGATTCCGCTCCAGCTTACGGAAAGCGTGGTTCCCTTTTTAAAATAGCTTCCTGTCACCTGTACGGTTTCCGGTTTGGTCGGCGCATTATAGTAGACGACCGTTAGCTTTGGCCTTTTTGCCGCTGTCGCATATCTGGAACCGTAAAACTGGGTATAAAATCCAGCCGACCCTTCTCTTTCCGCCCGGAGCATGATGCCATGTCCCGGAAACTGGTCACGCGCCATCTGCCTGGCATTCTCCGTGATGTCGAGCGTCTGCTTTGTTCCCGCTTTTCCCGATGCTTTAAACTGGGAATAATAGCTCCCCGTATTATGCTCCGGCTTATTATTCCAGGTAAGGGACGACGCCGTCCAACTGTCCTTGATTCGGTAAGCCCTGACATACTCTCCTCCGACGCCTCCTCCTGTCTCATACAGATCGAGCGTGGCTCTCTCCACGTATTTTCCCAGCAGATCTTTCCGTATATCCACAAATTTCATATAGGTGCGGTACAGTCCCTGCTTGGAGCTGTTGCCTACGGAAATCACCGTCACGCCATTGGAATAATAATTGGTTCCCGGACTTCCCTTACATACATACGCATCCTGAATCCGGCTGCTTCCCGTCCAGGTGACCGTAGGATCAATGGTGACCGGATATACTCTGTCCATACTGTCCAGATATTCCTTCTTTGGAATCACGGTCAGAAGATACGTATCTTCCTCCCCTTCTTTCTCCTCCAGCTCACAGGTAATCTCTTCCGAATACGCTCCTTCTGTAGCATCATTCATAAACGGGGCGTCAATTCCGCCGACAATATCCCCCGTTACTTTATCATAAAACGTAAATCCCTCATCTGTCGGATTCTTCCGAATATCCAGGCCGTCCAGCCGGAATTCAAAGGAAAAGCGATTGTTTTCGGGACGTTCTTTTAAGACAATATTTTCCTTTACCCCCACGTCGCTGGACTCATATTCCAGTTGGTAAGGCTGCGTCGTATTTTCATAGACGGCTTTCAGTGGCTGAAGACTCTCTTCTCCATATAAGTCCGTGGTTTCCATGTTCTCCAGAACAGGCTCCTGAAACTCCACATCCTTTTGAAAACTCAAATTCTCTGCGGTGTTTTCTTCCCCTTCTTCCAGAAGCACTTCCTCTGCGGCTCCACGATCTGAGACTTCCACAGTTTCTTCTATATCCTCCGAGGCTTCTATGATATCCTCTTCCTCTGCGCCCTCTGGTACTTCTATCGCCTCTGTTTCTTCTACTGCCTCAGCTTCCCCTGTCACTTCCGTCTCTTCCGCCCAATCAGCCGGATGGAAAGAAATCCGGTATTCCTCTTTCTCCAATACGACCGGCGTTTCCGCTGACAGGTTCTCCGGAAGATACTGCTTACTGTCCCCTTCCCTGTTTTCATAGGCATATCCTTCCAGGCTCAACCCCCCGATACTCTCCACAGTATCGACCGCTACCAGAGACGGATCATAGTCCACCAGCTCTCCCTCTTCATTTTCGAAGCGGACATCCGTGCCGTGAAAGACCTCCATCCGCCGATTGCCTCCCAGATCAAAAACCGTGGTATCCACCGTACGTTCTTCCGGTATTTCATGCTCCGCCGTGACTTCCTCCGGTTCAATGCTTTCTTCTTCCCGTCCGGCAGCTCTGGACACCAGCAGACCATCCCGCGAAACAGATGTCATCGTCATCGAAACACTGAGCGCCATTGCGATTGCTCTTACTGCTTTTGTCTTTTTCATTCTTTTCTCCCTTCGTCCTTTTTTCCATATTTTCCCTGTTTTTTATATCAGACATATTCTCATTTTACTACTATTTTTAAATTTTATCTACTGTCTTGTCCGAAAATCATCTTGTTCTGCCAGAAAATTTCCCCGATATGTCTGATAACCGACCAAATATGTAATATTCTCTCCATTCCCCGTCTGATACCATTCAAAGAATCCCCTCACAGCACCCCGCACCATGCAATCCCGTACAGCATCGCCACGCCCGGAAGCCCCAGCGTCCCGGCAGAAAGCAGGCTAAACAGGTTCAGTCCCACCGCCAGATGAATTCCGGCCTCCCTCAGTCCATAATTCGCCGCCAGAATTACGGCTGTTCCCAAAACCAGACGCAGCAGAAAATTTTTCAAAATGGCCGCTCTCTTCTGCCATCCCGCAATCATCAATACCATCACACACACGCCCAAAAGCAAAAAAATCCCCTGCCCTTTTTCCATCCGCACACCCTCTGTCCGCTTTTCAGAAAAATGTATGAAAAAAAGCGGCGAAACATTCCGTTCCACCGCTTTTCCGGTCTCTTTAAAATTTAAATACTGCCACTCCATAAGCAGGAAGATCATAAGCAAAGGAATACTTCCTTCCGTCACATTCCTTTGTTACAGCCCGGTAAACCTCCGGCTGCTCCTTCCCGGTTCCGCCAAACTCTGCCGCATCGCTGTTTAAAAGCAGACGGTACTGTTTTCTTTTCGGCACGCCTACACGGTAATCCGGCCTTGCCACCGGCGTGAAATTCACCACGAAGAGCAGGTTGTTCTTTCCATCCGCAGAATGGCGCACAAAACTGAAAATACTTCTGTCCCCGTCGTTTGCATTGATCCATTCAAATCCTTCCGGTCGGTTATCCGCCTGATAACATGCCGGATTGCTTTTATACAGATGCAGAAGCGCCTTCACATAATTCTGGAGCTGCCTGTGCTTCTCCTCGCTCAGCAGATACCAGTCCAGCTCTCTCGCCTCGCTCCACTCCTGGAACTGGGCAAACTCCTGCCCCATAAAGAGCAGTTTCTTTCCGGGATGTCCGATCATAAAGGAATAGCCGGCTTTCAGGTTCGCAAACTTATCGTCGTAAAGTCCCGGCATCTTATTAATCATCGAACATTTCAGGTGTACCACTTCGTCATGAGACAATACCAGAATGTACTTTTCCGAATATGTATACGTCATGGAAAACGTCATCTTATTATGGTTATACTTACGGAAATACGGGTCAAGCTTCATGTATTCCAGGAAATCGTTCATCCATCCCATATTCCATTTCATCGAGAACCCAAGTCCGTCCTCCTCCGGCTTTCCCGTCACCTTCGGCCATGCGGTAGACTCCTCCGCAATCATCATCGTCCCGTGATTCCTCCCCAGTACCACACTGTTTAAGTGCTTAAAAAACTCGATGGCTTCCAGATTCTTATTTCCCCCGTATTGATTCGGCGCCCACTGCCCGTCCTGTCTGCCGTAATCCAGATAGAGGATGGATGCCACCGCATCCACGCGCAGAGCGTCCACATGAAACTGCTCAATCCAGAACAGCGCATTGGCAATGAGGAAATTCTTTACTTCATTTTTCCCAAAATCAAAGACTTTTGTCCCCCAGTCCGGGTGCTCTCCTTTTCTGGGATCTGCATATTCATACACGCAGGTTCCGTCAAATTCCGCCAGTCCGTGCGCATCTCTTGGAAAATGTGCCGGAACCCAGTCCAGAATGACTCCGATCTTATTTTTATGCAGATAATTGACCAGGTACATAAAATCTGCGGGAGACCCATAACGGGCGGTCGGCGCATAATAGCCCGTCACCTGATACCCCCAGGAACCGTCAAACGGATGCTCCGCAATTCCCATCAGCTCCACATGCGTATATCCCATCTCTTTTACATAGTCTGCCAGCGCGTGCGCCAGCTCCTTATAATTATAAAATCCGTCCTCATCTTCGGCCTTGCACGGATGTTTTTTCCAGGAACCGGGATGCACTTCGTAAATACTCATCGGCATCTCGTCCACGTTCTGCGTTTCTCTTTGCTTCATCCATGCACTGTCCCCCCACCGGAAGCCAGTAATATCTGCGATTTTTGACGCGTTTCCCGGACGCAGTTCAGAAGCATTTGCAAAAGGATCTGCCTTATAAAGCTTTCTGCCGTCCTTTGCATGAACCAGATATTTATACAGCATTCCTATTTTTGCTTCCGGTACAAATACCTCATAAATGCCAAGCGGCTCCAGCCGTTTCATGGGAATGCTGCTCTCATCCCATCCGTTAAACTCACCAATCAAATGCACTTCTTTGGCGTTTGGCGCCCAGACTGCAAAATAAATTCCTGTCTTTCCGTTTCTCTTTGTCTTATGCGCTCCCAGCTTTCTGTAAATATCATAATGCGTTCCCTGGCCAAACAGATACTGATCCAGCTCGCCAACAAAAAGCTCTTCCTCCAGTGGTCTTGCCATCGTCGTTTTCTTCTCTGCCTGCTTTGCCGCCCTCTTTTTTGATGTTCTTTTGTTCATCCTTTCCCCTTTCCGACGCACTTGCCGCGTCATCCTGGCAGGTTCAAAAGCTTACCTCCGAACCCATTGCCTCTGCTTTTATTTTATATTGATGATCCTGCTTTCGCAGGCTTTCAGTTCAAAATTCAGTCTGCCGCTCTCCGGCGTCAGTTCCTCCCCGGTAAAGGCGTCAATACAGGTGTCTGCCGCGACAGGAAGCGGAACCGACATCTGCACCGGCGCTTCGTCATTGTTTACCGCCACCATGACCGCCTGGTCTCCGAGAATTCGCGCAAAAGCATACTGGCGGTTCGTCAGCAGCAGCTCCCGGTATTTTCCTTCTGCCAGAACTTCATTTCCTTTCCTCACCTCTCCCAGCTTCCGAATGTGCTCTGTCAACTTCGGATGCGCATTCTCTTCCTGCATCCTGGAGAGCTCCAGGCACGGACGCATTCCGTCATCGTTCGCACCCATTTTCTTTCCCTCAATCCCCCACTCGGAACCATAATAAATGGATGGGATTCCCGGCAGGGTATAAAGCAGCGTGTACACCGAGTAAATATGCTCTTTGTTATTCAGCTTACTCATAATCCGGTCAACGTCATGATTATCCACGAAAGAATACAGTGTCCTTCCCCTGTAAATCCCTCCGTTTTCATCAAACTCCCGGCGGATCGTATGTGCGATCTCGAAATAATTATGATCGTTATGCCCGGAATACAGCCCTTTGTGAAGTTCATAGTTTGTCACCGAATGAAGCATCTCGTCATTTGCCCATCTTGCGTAATCTCCGTGGATGACCTCTCCCATCAGCCAGAAATCCTCTTTCTCCCGTACCGCATGGCGCATCTGCTTCATAAACTCAAAGTCCAGGCAGTCCGCACAGTCCAGGCGGATACCGTCAATGTCAAACTCCCGGATCCAGAAGCGGATCACATCCAGCAGATAATCCCGCACTTCCTGATTCCAGAGATTTAAGTTCGCCAGCTCAAAGCAGTTTCTCCATGCTTCATATCCAAAACCGTCGTGATACGGGCTGTCACACCCGAAATTCACACCCTTATACCATCCGCAATACCGGGAGCTTTCCCGATTCTTCTGAATATCCTGAAATGCGAAGAACTCTCTTCCCGTATGATTAAACACCCCGTCCACAACGACCCGGATTCCCGCCTCATGGGAACGCCTCACAAACTCCTTAAAATCTTCGTTATCCCCAAGCCTGCGGTCTACCATCCGATAGTCCCTCGTATCATATCCATGCGTCGTAGACTCAAACAGCGGCCCGATATAGATTGCCGTACATCCCAGACTTCGGATATGTTCAATCCACGGGAAAATCTCACGCATCCTGTGGACGACCCCAGGTTCCTGATTCCCCTTTGGTGCGCCCGTCAATCCCAACGGATAAATATGATAAAAGACTGCCTCGTTATACCATTTGCTCATTGCCATACCTCCAAGTCAAATCCTGTATTTTAAGTAAAGATTCCATACATAAACTGATTTACAAGGGAGTGCTTCTTTTCCTCTTCCACCACGCATCCCTCTTCTGTTTTTTCACACATCCAGAGAATATACTGGTTCAGGATTCCTAGAAATCCCATTGCAAACTGCTCCTGCCTTCCTCTGATGTTTCCAAGCTGCGGCGTCGCATCCTCAAAGAAGTGCACTATAATTCCATACAATTCCGTAATCAGCGGGCGGATGGCCCGATACGCCTCGTTTTCCTTTGCAGAGTAATAAAGCGCCATCATCAGCACGTACATCTTCCGGTTTTCATTGGCGAGATCAATAAGCTGCGACGCCATCCGGTAAAGTGTTCCCGGCACGTTGCCGTGATAATCCGCCGCCTGGCGCATGGCAGTATTCAGGTTTGACAGCTTTTCGTTCACAAGCGCTTCCAGCAATCCATACTTGCTGCCAAAATAATAATACATGGTAGGTTTCGTTACACCCGCCTTATCGGCAATCTCCTGAACTCCTACTGCATCGTAGCCCCTTGCATAGAACAGTTCCAGGGCGCATTGCAAAATCTTTTCCCTGTTATCCACGGCTTTCACATCCTCTCGTCCGGCCTTCCCGCCTCCTTATCTATTAATATACCGCTCGGTATATAAGATGTCAAGATTGAACGCTCCAAAACTTTGAGTTTCAGCATTTTGGCTCCAAAAGCCCTGAAAAAAAGCCCTTCCGGAAAAGAAATCCCAGAAAATTCCTCTCCCGAAAGGGCTTTTTGCTTTTCTATTTAAAATCTTTTTCATAGAGAATGATTCTGTCATCCTCATCATATCTCTTCTTGCTGAGGATCATTCCCAGCTTGCGGACGCCAAACCGCTCGGTATTTTTAATCGCCTGATCTACGATGTCCTTCACATCCAGCACCGTGACCGGACGCTCCGGCGTCTGAAGCTCTCCAATACGGTTATACAGAACCATCGTCGCTGCATCATCCACCTTATAATCCTCTTCAAAAGCATACGTCTTTCCAAATGCCACCAGCTCATCATTGGTAAAAATCGGAACCGTCACCTCAGAAGTAAACTTCTCCGCCAGCGCCGGATATTTTTCAAACAATGCTTTCAGCAAGTGCTTCTCATCCTCCAGAATGATAATCAATCCATCCGTACGGAACTCCATCGCCTTAGAGAGCTGTAGGATGACTCCCTCCGCCAGATCGCCCGCCTCCTCAATAATCAGCGTGCCTCCGGCAATCTTTGCAATCGTACTTGCAATATCCTTCTTATTAAAATCCTCCGCATAAATCTTGGCAATCCTTGCAGAGCTTTCGCCTTTGAATTTGCTCAAAGCCTTGGCAATCCGAATCGCCAGCGTCGTCCTTCCGCTTCCCGGAAGCCCGGTAACCACGATATTCCCGCTTCTTGAAGTGCGGTCCATCTTAAGCTTGCGCTTCGCATCCGCAAGCGCCATAGCGATCTGCTCCCTCAGTCCCTGAATCGAAGAAAAATACGAGAAAATGTACTGCTCATCCAGCGTAAGCTTGGGAGCTGCATCAAGTAGTTCCTCCTTTTTTGGCTGTTCCGGAACAGGACTTTCTTCCGAAACGCCCGGCCTCATATTTTCCACGCCTGCCGCACGCTCCAGAGCCGCTGACAAATCAATCGTATCTCCGGCCGGAACCGTTTCCGTCTGCATTTGCGGCTCTTCTGTCTCTTCCTTCCGTTCCTGAGGAGCCGGCTGTGCTTCTTCCACAGACGGGCTTTCCTGCTTTTCTAACGTGACCGCCGCTTCCATCGGCGGTTCTGCCTCCACAGCCATCGCTGTCAATACGTCGTCAATATTCACCTGCGGCTTTTCCGGTTCCACGGAAGCCTTTTCCTCATGAAAAGGTTTGTCATTCATCGGCTCGATAACGCCTTCTTCACTTTCCTTCCTCGTCATACCGGACACAATTTCCCGCATACTGTTCGCAAGCTCTCTCTGCAAGTCCTCCACATCGAATACAGGCTCCTGAGAAACCGTTTCCGGCTCCTCTTTTTCCTCCGTATCCATGCGGCTCCCGGCTGGCACGGCCGTCTCCTGCACTTCCTCCTGCACTTCCGCCGTATGCTGCGCCACCGCCTGCGCAAGTTCTCTCTGTGCTTCTGTAATAATATTGTCCGTGATCGCCTCTTCCTCCGAAGTCGGCATACTTTCCGTAATCACCTTTTCAAGTCCCGGCACCACTGCTTCCACCAGCTCGGCCTTATTTGGCACATGCTCGTTCCGGTGGTCATAGATCATCTGCTGCTCCGCACTCAAAGGCGCAAGCTTTCTTTTCAGTTCCAGCGCCCGGATGACATATTTTCCCTGCCGGAACCAGAGAACCAGATCATCGCACTCCTCTACACATTTTTCATATTCCCCGGCTTTATAATAAAGGTTTGCCAGTTCATACGCCCACTTTTCCGTATACTCTTTTTCTTTATAATCCTCCAGAATCGCAATCTGATCCTGAATTTTGGAACCTCTTCCTCTGTAAATCTTATACTTTAAAACGTAACGGGAATTATCATTTGGCGCAATATCCACAAATTCACTGTAATATTCAATTGCCTCGTCAAATTCCTTCATCTTAATCGCTACTTCTGTCAGGCGGTAGAGAATCATACGCCCCATCTGGGAGCGGCGGTAAGCCCGCATCAGAACCGCTTTGCTGTCCTCCAGCCTTCCGTTTGCCTCATAAATCTCACTGACCATGCAGAGCGTCCTTACATTCCGCACGCGTTTCCAGTCTACCGTATCTGCAATCCTTGCCGCATCTTCATAGTTATCATTTTCCACTAACCTGTTAATCTCTTCCAGCTTGAGACTATATTCATACTTATCCAAAATTTTCACCTCAATGATTTGCCCATAGTTGATTTTAGTGTATCATACCTCCAGAAAGATGTCAAAGAATACCCTGTGAAAATTATCTCTTTTCTACTATCAAAAAGAGCATCCTGCAAAGAGGATACTCCTTTTGTCTGTTCTCTGTTATTTTACTTTTCCCTTTTTGCTCATGCCAGCTCTCTTTAATTTTTTAAAGAGCGCCGCTTTCTGTTTTTTCGCCATTTTCTTTGCGCTTACCACCATCTTTGCATGCGTGTTTTTCCATGCGCCGGACTGCACTGTTTTCAGCGCCTTTCCTTTCATCTGAACCATTTTCAGGTTTTTACAGCCGCTAAATGCCTGTTTTCCAATCTTTGCAACGTTTTTACCGAGAATTACCTTTTTCAGTCTGGTATTTCCTTTCATAACCTTCGCACAGACCTCAACCACCTTGCAGGTGACGCCATTGATCTTAACGGTCGCCGGAACATTCAATTTCATTGCCTTTCGGTTCATCACGCTTACCAGTTTCGCCGTCTTATTCTTTGCATTGATTACCTGATAACGCCCGCCTCCTACCGTTTCCTCCAGGCCTTCTTTGATAACACCCTTCGGCAGTTTGTCGGGGTCCGGTTTTATCTCTTCCTGAATCTTTACTGTAACCCGGCACTGTGCCGTCTTTGCGCCGTCTGCCGTTGTCACCGTAATTATGGTTTCTCCGTTTGCTACCGCTTTTACCAACCCGTCCTTATCTACCGTTGCCACAGCCGGATTGGAACTAGTGTAGGCCACTTCTTTATTGATGGCTTCCTCCGGAAGAACTTTTGCCACAAGCTTCACGGACTGATCCTTCTTTGTCAGGATTGCCTCTGCCATGTTCAGGGAAACACTCTCTACCTCAAACATTTTAACCGTTACCTGACACTGCGCCGTCTTTGCGCCGTCTGCCGTTGTTACGGTAATGGTCGTCCGACCGCTCTTAATGCCAAAGACCATTCCATTTTCATCTACGGTTGCCACCTCCGGGTTGGAACTGGTATAGGTCACCTCCTGATTCCCCGCATTCACCGGAGCGACTGTCGCAAGAACCAGTGCGTACGGCTTATCACGCAGGATGGTTAAGTTCTCTTCCTCCAGGGTCACGCCTGTTACCGCAATTGGAGCAACCGGCGTCTTATCCACACATTCAATCACAAACTTATCAAGAACCGGGCCTCCTTTGCTGTCTGCCGTAAACGACAGTTCTCCATCTCCTGCCTGCGTCACTTCAATATTCAGTTCTGCCGTATGGAAGGCGCCCGCTCCTTCCTCTCCGTACACATCCTTGCTGCCAGCCGCCACGTTGGTTCCGCTCCAGACAAGCGCATTCGGATTGCTTTCCCCTCTTCCGCTTCGATACGTTGCCGTTACTTTGTAAATACCTGCCTTTGGAGCTGTAAACGGAAGATAAATCCGGTTTCCCTGTTCAAACCAGTTGACCTCTTTGCCTCCGCTGGCATTTGAATTCTCCTGGTAACGAACATATTTATTCGCTTGATCGACAGCCTGGGATGCGTCCAGAAGGAATGCTTCCGCCTCAACCGTCTTTACTTCGCTGCCCACCGGCAGTTCAAATTTCAGTTCGACCCCTCCGACTGCTTCTTCCAGCTTCTTCGCAAGTTTTACAATATCTCCTACAGAGATAACCTCCGTTTTTTCCCTTGCCGCCAGATAAGCGCTTAACTCCTTTGCAAGCTTTCTCACCTCCGGCAGTTCTTCGGAGGTATTCGTAAGCAATGCCTGTGTTTCCTCCAGGGTTGCTTTTGCTTCTTCTATTCTTACCGGATCATCCAAATCATGAATCGTAACCTTAATTGTTGTCTGAAATCCTAAAACTGCCCCTGCTTCTGCACTGATGAGATCTACTGTAAAGCCAATATCACCTTTCACTCTGTCATCTCGCATCGTCCTGATTTTGACTGTCTTTTCTGTTTCACCGTTTGCAAAAACAATTTCTCCGCCAATACCATCTACGTCATAGTCTCCCTGAACGGCAGAGCCAGGATTATTTTCATAGATTGCCTTAACTTCTCCAGTACTTCCTCCGACACGTCTGACAACAACTTCTGCCTCCGTATCCTCTTCCATATCGAGCGTTCGGATGTCAAACTCTATCATACCTTTCCCGCCATTATTCAGGACTGCCGCCGCATTCAGGCCGATCGTTCCCGTATTGACGATCCTTAGCGTATGCGGGCCGTCCGCCAGGTCCGGCGATTCATAAATCAAAACGCCCGTCTCCCTCGGTGAACTCTGCGTATTGATAGAATCTGCTTTCTCTCCATCAATATAAATGTCCGCCGTACCATGTCCGGAATCCTTTGTCCCGTACAGCCATACTTTACTTCCATGAAAAGTCAGGGTCGCCTCTTTTCCCGCATTTGCCCACATCGCATTTCCGTCAATAAACTGCGGGCCTGACTCGGCCGTCCATCCGGAATAGGCAAATCCTGCGCCGTCGCTGGTATCCTTATCTGTTACGTTGATAACCTCCAGCCCATCCGGAATCGTGGAACCAATTTCAAAACCTTCGGTTGCTTTGTATACGCCCACTTCACTGATCAGCGGCACCGCATAGGAGCCTGTGATGCTGATCCGGACTTCACTCGCCTTTACCGCAGAATTTCTGCAAATTCTTTTTGCACCAATGGTCGTTCCCTCGGCAAAATTCTTCCATTCTCCATTTCCGACTCTGTACTCTACGCAAAAACTGCTGATCCTCTGTCCGAGCTGGATTGCCTCTTCGATTGTTACCATATCAAAGGTTTTGGTTCCTCCCAGATTCAGGGTCAGGCTTCCCGTCGTTGAGCCATCCTCCATCGTCCAGTACGTATCATCATCCCCATCAATCACATTTTCCGGTGCAAATGCGATGTCATTTCCCCTTACCTCACTCGCAGTCACCGCAGCATTCTTTGCCAGGTTATCCGCAAAAGAATCTTTCACATTCTGTCCAAATTCCAGCATCCTGTCCAGAATCTCCTGATCAACCTTGCCCTGATTATTCGGAGGAATATTTAAAAGCAGCGTTGCATTATGTCCGACAGAATTAAAATACATATTTGCAAGCTCTGCAACAGACTTCGGCGTTTTCTTATTATTGCCCCAGAACCATCCGCTTGTGATACGGGAATCCGCCTCCGGTACCGTCCACTGATTTCCATCCGCAAAGCCTACCGTCGTACCATTGCTTCCTGTCCTGTTGCTGTCAATCGTATTTTGTTTTTTGTCCGTCTTTGACTTGGACCAGGTTTCCTCATTTGCCAGTCCCAGCTCGTTTCCAATCCAGCGTACCGTCGTATAGGCTTCTGCGCCAAACAGCATACAGTCATCATCATAGCCGGCTTCGAGTCCCTCGTTTGCCTGAATTGTCGCAAACCATCTCTGAAAATCATAATCCTGTGCGTTTGCCCCGCTTCCCTTTGCTCCATCCATCCATACTTCTACGAAATGCCCGTTATTTCCATATTTTTCATTTCCGAGGATTTCCTGAAGCTGATTATTGTAATAATCATTATAATCCAGGACGTCGTTTTCTTTTGTCGTGGCATTTCCGTTGGCGTCATAATACCCGTAGCTCGGCTCATGGATATCCCACGGTGACAGATAGAGTCCCATATCCATATCATACTTTGTACAGGCTGCGGAAATTTCCGCCAGTATATCTCCCTGGCCGTTTTTATAATTCGTATTCGCCACATCGTAATCTGTATAATCACTGGCCCAGAGACAGAAGCCATCGTGGTGCTTCGCCGTAATAATCAGCTTTTTAAAACCTGCCTCCTTCATGCTTCTCACCATCGTCTCGGCGTCAAAATCTTCGCTCAGTGTAAAAAGATCCCTCGGATGGGTATTTCCATAATGCTCTCCCCATTCCACCCCTGAAAAAGTGTTTGGACCAAAATGACAGAATGCTGCCAGTTCATCCTTCTGATAACGGTACTGGTTCGGACTTGGCACCGCTCCCCATGCTTCCGGAGCCTCGGTTCCTTTATCCGCCAGATCTGTCACTCCCACGTCTGCCGCACAAACCGCAGTTCCGCCTGTCACTCCCAATGCGAGAACTAATGTCAGGAAAATCCCTGCTTTTTTTGTTCTTTTTCTTCTCATTGTCACCTCTCCTACCTTCTTAAAATCTTTGATTCTCAGCATATCTCTCTTTCCATGCCAAAGAAACAATCCTCTTTTCAGTAACACTTTCCACGCAAAAATAGTACGATTAATTTTAGCATTTTACACAAAAAAAGTCAATCACCTTTTCAAATATCAATAAAAAAAGTCAAAAATCAGATGTATTTTTACCGTTTACTTTTTCTTTTCTTTCTACTATACTTACAATAACTTGTCACACAAAAAAAGGAGTCTTCATGAAGCGTACTATTTTCCATATCGACGTCAACAGCGCCTACTTAAGCTGGACGTCCGCTGAAAATCTTCGCACCGGGACAGGCCCTGATTTACGCAAGATTCCCGCCATCATCGGCGGGGATGAGAGCAGCCGTCACGGCATTGTCCTGGCAAAATCCATTCCGGCAAAGGCTTTCGGCATCCGCACCGGAGAGCCCATCGCCTCCGCCCGTAAAAAATGCCCAAACCTTATCCTTGCGCCGCCAGACCATACGCTGTACTCTGATTACAGCCGGAGGCTGATACAGTTCCTATACTCTCTGACGCCGGATCTTGAACAGGTGAGCATTGACGAGTGCTATCTGGATTTTACCCCCATCGCACACCGTTATTCTTCCCCTTTCGCTGCCGCCGTCAGCTTTAAAGATGAAATCTTTCGGAAATTCGGCTTTACCGTAAACGTGGGAATCTCCTCAAATAAACTGCTGGCAAAAATGGCTTCTGACTTCGAAAAGCCGGACAGGGTGCATACGCTTTTCCCTGAGGAAATCGCAAAGAAAATGTGGCCGCTCCCCGTCGAAGAACTGTTCATGGCAGGACGCTCCTCCGTGGATACCCTGCACAAGCTTGGCGTCCGCACCATTGGAGAACTGGCGCATACAGAACCGTCCCTTCTGGAATCCCATATGAAAAGCCACGGGCGTATGCTCTGGAACTATGCCAACGGCATAGACGACGCCCCGGTCATTTCCACGCCTCCGGAAGCGAAAGGGATCGGAAACTCCACCACGCTCTCCCAGGACGCCGTCACTGCCGAAGAAGCCCGCGCCGTTCTTTTAAAGCTCTCAGAAAGCGTCTCTGCAAGGCTTCGAAAGACTGGTATGATTGCCGGAAATGTCTGCGTAGAAATCAAATATAACACTTTCATCCGGGTATCCCACCAGACGTCTGTCGATCCCCCCATAAATACCTGTGAGGGTATCTATCAGACCTCCTCCCGTCTGTTCGACGCCCTGTGGAATCATGCTCCCATCCGGCTCCTCGGCATTCGTGCTTCTAAACTGCTGCCTGCGGATACTCCTGTACAGCTATCCATCTTTGACCTGAAAACGCCTGAAAATGAAAAACAGAAAAAGCTGGATACGGCGCTGGACGCCATACGCCAGCGTTATGGCAAAGACGCAGTCGTGCGGGGAAGCTCGTTAAAGCCGCCCCGCACGTAAGGCACTATTTTTTCTTTTTCCGCACCGAGTATCCGAATGTCCCGGCCCTTTTCCCCAGCTCCAGATATTCCCCATGGGAATACGCCAGAAGCCCTGTCCGGTTCAGTTCGAATTTTCCGCTTTTATCCATATAGGAGGCGTCCACATGCACACATAGAACTTCTGCCAGAAACATATGATGTGATCCCAGCTCACGAACCTCCGTTACGCGGCACTCGATATTTACCGGGCTTTCCCCGATCAAAGGCGCAGCCAGATATTCGGCTGGCTCCGGCGTCAGATTCATTTCTTTAAATTTGTCCACATCCCGTCCCGAACGAACGCCGCAGTAATCCGCCGCCCTCGCTAAGTCTTTTGTCGTCAGATTCATGACAAACTCCCCGCTCTCGCGGATGATCGGATAGGAAAACCTCTCCGGCCGCACCGAAATATAGACCATTGCGGGATTCGTACAGATCGTTCCCGTCCAGGCTACCGTCAGAATATTCGGACGTTCCCCCCTCCGGCCGCAGCTCACCATCACCGCCGGAAGCGGATATACCATATTTCCCGGTTTCCAGATTTCTTTTTTCATACGGACCTCCCTTACTGCTGAAGAACGTTTACGAACGCAGGAATCAGTTGTTTCTTTCTCGATACTACACCCGGAAGCGTCACAGAATTATCCTGCGGCTCCTGCCGAAAGGCTTCCTTTACCAGTTCCGCACAGTCTCCACCATAGCAGAGAAGCTCCGTACTCTCATGGATAATGTCGGTGAGCATGAAAAACAGCATAGATTCTCCATGATTCCCCAACGCTTTTTCCATATACGGAATCAGACGCTTCTTTGTCTCCACCAGCTCATCTACGTTCATAGAGCTGATCTGACCCACGCCAAAGCTTGTCTTATTCGCCTCAAACATCTTGAAATCCTGATAGAAAATTTCCTCCGGCGACTTTCCTTTCAGCCTGCTGCCGGCGGAAAACATCTCCACCGCAAATCTTTCCCAGTCAATCCCTGCGATTTTGGCCAGCCGCTCCGCTGTATTTCTGTCTACTGCTGTGCAGGTCGGGGAGCGGAACATCAGAGTATCCGAAATAATAGCCGCGCACAGAATCCCCGCGATTCCCTTTGGAATCTCCAGCCCCTTTTCCTGATAGATCTGATACATAATCGTTGCCGTACATCCCACTGGCTGATTCCTGAAATAGACCGGAGCCATCGTTTCCAGAGAACCCAGTCTGTGGTGATCGATAATCTCCAGAATTTCTGCGCTCTCAATATTATCCACCGCCTGGGACGCCTCATTGTGGTCTACCAGTATCATCTGACGCTTCTGGACTCCCAGCAGATTTCTGCGTGAAACCATTCCTACATATTTCCCCTGTTTATCCAAAACCGGAAAATCACGGTAACGCTTCTTTGCCATCACCTCTTTGATGGTATCCACATAATCGCTCATAGAAAAAACAATCAGATCATTCTTTTTCATAAAATAATCCACCGGCATGCTCTGATTTACCAGCCTTGCCACCGTGTATGTATCATGGGGCGTACTGATGATTACACAATTTTTTTCCTCCGCCAGCCTGCGAATCGTTTTTGACACCGGAGCGCCCTCGCAGACAATAATACAGCCTGCCATCATTTCTATTGCACACAACTGAGAATCATAGCGGTTTCCGAGGATCACCAGATCATCTTTTTCAATATAATCCTCCATCAAATCAGGATTCGCCGCTGCCACCACCACTTTTCCTTTTGTAAAATAGTCGTTCTCATCTCCCGCAACGATCGTTCCGTCCAGCGTACTCAGAATATTTTTGTACTGCGTTCCGGCTGTTGCCAGAATCGAATTGTCATAGACGTCCATATAAGACGACGCAATGGTATTGATTGTAATCAGACCCTCCAGTTCATTTTCCCTGTTGGTAATCGGAAGCGTATTCACATTAGCGCTCCTCATCAGCATCCACGCTTCCTTCAGAGAAATGCTGGATTCCACTCCCGGAACCTGACGTATATCCATATCCCGCACCTTTGGCCCTACATTCGGAACATATCCTGGCGGCTCTATACCAAAATAATCCAGCACATACTGGGTTTCCTCACTCACCAGACCCGCCCGCTTCGCCTCATAAGTACCTTTCTCCGTTCTGTTTTTAATATCTGCGTAGGCGATTGCCGAGCAGATGGAATCTGTATCGGGATTTTTATGTCCTATGATATAAATCTTCTTCTCCTGCATATTTTTTACCGAATATTCCCTTCTTCCTTCTTCTGCAAAGGAACTTTTTCTTTCATTTTAATCATCCCCGCCATTTCACGTCAACCCCCTTTCTAAATATTTGCCCGCTTTACTTTATCCCCCAAAAATGGTATAGTTTTTAGCAGAAAATGCTTATCAAAGGAGGACAAAACAATGTCAGAAACTTATGAAACCCCGGCAGATATTCTGGAAGACGCCATCAAAGAACCGGAAACAGCCGAATCTATGGCTGACTATGCCGCAGAGCTGGAGGCGTCCTTTAAAAAAGTACGGGAAGGAGACATCCTGACAGGAACCGTCATCAACGTATCGGAAAGCGCCATTACACTGGACCTGAAATATTATACGGAAGGCATCATCCGTCTGGAGGATTACTCCAGCAATCCGGATATCGTCTTAAAAGACGCCGTACAGGTGGGCGATGAAATTTCCGCAACGGTTATCCGTACGGACGACGGAGAAGGACATATCCTTCTTTCCTCGAAAGAAGCGAACGATACGCTCGCATGGGAAAAAATGAAATCTTTTATGGAAAATGCCACAAATCTCAAAGTAAAGGTTGGCGGCGTCGTAAAATCCGGCGTCATCGCTTATGTGGAAGGGATTCGCGGCTTTATCCCGGCTTCCAAGCTTTCTTTAAGCTACGTGGAAAATCTGGAGGAATGGCTTGGCAGAGAGATCGAAGTGCGCGTTATCACCGTTGACGAAGAAAAAGGCCGTCTGGTTCTGTCCGCACGCGATATTTTAAGAGAGAAAGCCAGGGAAGAAAAACAGGCGAAGATTTCAAACGTCCAGATCGGCCTGGTGACGGAAGGAACCGTAGAATCCTTACAGCCTTACGGCGCATTCATCGACCTGGGGAACGGTCTGTCCGGCCTGGTACATGTTTCACAAATCTGCGAAAAAAGAATCAAATCCCCAGCCGCCGTGCTTCATATAGGCGATACAGTAAAAGTTAAAGTCATCAATATCAAGGACGGTAAATTAAGCCTCAGCATGAAAGCGCTCAACGAAATGCCCGCTGAGGAGATTGTCGAAGAATCTTATGATCTTCCGCATTCCGAAGGTCTGTCTACAAACCTCGGCTCCCTGTTTGCAAATCTGAAACTTTAATATTTGAAAATAATGTGGCAGTTTTTACAAAAACCGCCACATTATTTTTTTGTTTTTGTATAATTTCACAATATCTTTACCTCTCGTTCACATTTTGTTCATAAATAACTGATAGACTTTAATCATCTTCAAAGAGAAGATCAGACAAGATTTATAGCGTAATGTTCTCATTACATATAAAGATAAATTTTTTCATAATAGCCTCCGGTATCTCTGATATCGGGGGCACTCCTCATTTTGTGGGGATTTTATTTTTCGATTCCCCTTCTTGCTCTCACCCCCCGGTCAAAGGGATGCTTCACTTTCTTAATCTCCGACACATAATCCGCCAGCTTCAGAATTTCTTCCCCGGGATAATTCCCGGTCAGAAGAACCTCCAGCTTTTTTGGCTTTGTCTTTAGAAAATCAAGTACCAGCTCTTCCTCCAGAAGTCCTGCGCTGATGGCATAGATTATTTCGTCCATGAACAGCACATCATAGTCCTCTGATACCGCCAGCTTCGTGACCTTCCAAAACTGTTCCCCATAAAAGCGTTTTCGCTCCTCTTTCTCTTCCGGCGTCATCTGAAAACTGAATTTTTCCTGTTCCAGCCCGTCAAGCATTGTAATATTTTCAACCCGCTCCAGAATTTTCCTCTCACTCGTCTTATTGTCCTTCATAAACTGATATAAAAGCACCCGGTAACCGTATCCCGCCGCCCGCAGGATCAGTCCCATGCCCGTCGTCGTTTTTCCCTTGCCGTCCCCATAGTAAACGTGAATGCACCCGGTTTCCTTTTTCATCCAAGACACCTCCTCTAATTAAGAAGGCGAAACCCGTCCGGTTCCGCCTTCTGTGGTTCTATTCTGATTATAACAAAGACTTCTTGCAAATTACAGGTCTAATTTCATATCGCCATCTTTAATCCAGCCTTTCTTCCGCATAAATTCCGAAACGGCAAGCGTCAATACCGCCGGAAGCAGAATCTGGAAAATAAGAATGACCGCTATCGTCAGCCCTCCGCCAATTTCCGGCGTCATCGTCTGATATGTCATAATCTGGCCTACGAATCCGGCCGTCCCCATGCCGGAGCCTGTGGCATTGTTTGTCATGCGTACCAGCATGGTGCTTACCGGCCCAAGAATGGCGCTGGATACAATCGCCGGAATCCATATGACAGGTTTTCGCAGGATATTCGGAACCTGGAGCATGGAGGTTCCCACGCCCTGCGCCACCAGCCCTCCAATCTTATTTTCCCGGTAGCTTGCCACGGCAAAGCCCACCATATTACAGCAGCATCCTATGGTCGCCGCACCTGCCGCCAGTCCGGAAAGATTCAGAATCACTCCCAGGGCCGCCGAACTGATCGGAAGTGTGAGGATCATTCCCATAAGCACGGAAACAATGATTCCCATAAGGAACGGCT
Organism: uncultured Lachnospiraceae bacterium; assembly: GCA_937965795.1. GTDB lineage: Bacteria > Bacillota > Clostridia > Lachnospirales > Lachnospiraceae > Hominisplanchenecus_A. Next base: position 47,893 of record CALCMD010000071.1, read on the forward strand.
GCTGCTCGGTTCCCCAGTTGATGATAGCGCCAAGCCACAGCATAAATTTCGAAATGGAAGGCCCGATGAGAAGTCCCACGGCGGAACCTGCCAGAATGGACGCTACAGGCGTCACCAGAATATCTATTTTCGTCTTTCCGGACGCCAGATGTCCGATCACAACCGCTATGTATGCGGCGATAAACGCTCCCAGCGGCTCACCAGGGCCTGCCAGAACGATGGTTCCATCTACCAGAACGCTTCCCGCCAGAATCTTACTGGCAAATCCGCCCACCATACCTGCGGTAGCGGCGGATACCGTCACAAGCGGCGGCTCCTGAAACTTATGCGCGACTCCCACTCCGATACCCGCGCTGGTCATCGCTGCCGCCATTTTTCCCAGAAAGAACAGCATCTCTCCTGTCTGTCCCCCGATGAGATTTCCTACCTGCTGTATAATCGTCCCCACGATCAGCGTGGCAAAAAGCCCCATTGCCATGCCGCTAAGCCCCTCAATAAAGATGTGGTTTAACACTTTTTTTACTGTTTTCATTTTCTCCTCCTCTTGCGCCGTCCCGGCGCATCGTGTGCAATTTAGACAATATGTAATGACCTCCAATTTGTAGGTTCGTGGATTTACCTGTAT
>CALCMD010000072.1 GCA_937965795.1 uncultured Lachnospiraceae bacterium
TTCTTAGGAGTTAGTTTCCGAATTCCCTGCCCCCGTTTGCGTGGGATACGTTTCCCCCCGGCCTGCGTACGGGATGGACGTGATCTCCCACACAAACCGTGATTTGACTTTTTCGCTGATTATGCTATCATAGATAGATATAAGAATAACCTCAGGAGCGTGAAGCACTTATGTCAAACACAAAAAAGCCTTACTTTCCTATGTTTGTAGATTTGACTGAAAAGAAAATTGTAGTCGTAGGAGCAGGGACGATCGCCAAACGGCGCATCCGCTCTCTTCTGAATTTTACCAACCGTCTGATGGTCATTGCACCGGAAGTAAATCAGGAGCTTAAGGATCTCGAAGCCAGCGGACAAATAACTATTCTAAGAAAGAAATATAGCCGGGAAGATATTTATGATGCCGACCTTGTAATCGCCGCCACCAACGACGCACAGATCAACAATGATATTTACAGCGTATGCAAATGTATGGGAATCACAGTAAACGTGTGCAGTGATAAAAAGAAATGTGATTTTTATTTCCCCGCCATCGCCTTAAAAGATCAGGTCGTCGTAGGCGCTACCGCCAGCGGTATCAATCACAAAAAAGCAAAGGCCGTTATCGAACAGATACGGGAAATCCTTTAAAAACATACGGCGTATCCGGAGGCAAAATAAATCCTCACGGACACGCCTTTCTGTAAATCTGCTCGTCCGAATGGAAATGAAGATACATCTGGGTCGTTGAAATGTCCGAATGCCCCAGTATTTCCTGCACTGCTTTCAGCTCCGTACCATTCTGTACCAGATGAACCGCAAAAGAATGACGCAGAGTATGCGGCGTAATATCTTTTATGATTCTGGCTTTCCCGGCATACTGCTTAATCAATTTCCAGAACCCCTGACGGCTCATAACCCCTCCGGAACAGTTGACAAAAAAATAACTGCTCTCTTTTTCTTTTAAAAGTTCGCCCCGCATGTCATCCGCATAATGCTGCAAAGCCCGTTTTACCCCTTCTCCAAAGGGTATCACTCTTTCCTTTGCCCCGTCACGACAGACGATATAATTCATTTCCAGATTCACATCCCCCACCTGCACCGCCAAAAGCTCCGACACCCGCATCCCCGTGGCATACAAAAGCTCCAGCATCGCCTTGTCCCGGCATCCTTTCGGCGTATCGCACACCGGAGCTTCCAGAAAATCACGAACCTCCTGCCGTGTCAGAATCTCCGGCTCTTTCTTTTCAATATGCGGCGCCCGGATTGTCTCCGATGGATCCTCCATCACACGATGATGTCTGAACATATAGTGGAAATAGGATTTCATCGATGCAATATGTCTCGATACCGTAGCTGCTGAAAATCCCTCCCTCTCCAGAAAGAGGACATAAGAATTCAGGCTGGTTGGTGTAACATCGGTCAGTTGTCCAATCCCTTTTGAGCGCAAAAATGCAAACAGCTTTTTTAAATCCCTCTGATATGACATGACCGTGCTTTTCGAAGCCCCCTTCACCTGCTCCAGATATTTGATAAAATCTGTGATCGTGCTTTCCATAACTCGTATACTCCTGCCTGAAACATATTCTTTTCTATCCAAAAGTATACCAGTTTTTTTGACAAAATCAATTCATTTTCCATGCAAATTTTGCTCTTTTTCCATTAAAATCTTCTCCGGCCGGAATTTCAGATAATCGGAAGATACCAGCCTGTACTCGATTCCATTCACATATCCAAGAAAACTGTCCTGATAGCGCTCCTTCCCGTGGCAATGCGAATAAATCACCTTTTTGGCTCCGTATTCCTCCGCTATCTTCGTAAAACCGCTCTCCATCTCACCGATACTGGTCGGCGGATAATGTAAGAACATGAGAAATTTCTCAAATCCGTCCGCAGCCGCGGATTCAAACGAAACACGAAGCCTTTGCAGCTCCCGGTCACGAATCTTCTCAAAATGTTCCCAGGAATCTTTTCCCTCATAGCAATAACCTTTCGTCCCTACCAGAGCATAATCAGAATAAGAAGCATGATTGTTCTGCAAAAACGTCATCTTTCCTTCATACAAACGATTTAACTGTTCTGTTTTTTTTACATTCCAGAACATATCATGATTTCCCCGAAGCAGAATCTTCCGTCCCGGAAGCCCGTCTATAAATTCCAGGTCTTTCTTACTCTCTGCCAGATTCCTTCCCCAGGAATGATCTCCTGTAATAACCACGGTATCTTCCGCACGGATGACCTTCTTCCAGTTTTTTTCCAGTTTCCTGACATGATTTTTCCATTCCCGCCCGAACACATCCATCGGCTTGTCCGTTGAAAAAGAAAGATGCAGGTCACCGATCGCATACAACGACACTGTATTCACCCCATTTATTTTTCAGACTATTTTCATTATACGATACGCTGTCTGCGTTCACAACCCGTATTTTGCTGCAAAGTATCGTTTCGTCCGTGACATTTTCGTCCCTCTATTTCAGGAGAAACCGTATGATCTGCTTTACAAACCAGGGATTCAGACTGCTTTCCACTAAAATACCAAATGCCATAAACAGGCACATGCCGACGATCAAAAGAAAATACCGTGCAGTACTGTTTGTCATACTCGTCCGGTTTTCCTGTTTATTTCCATCCGTCCGCAAATAAATTCCGTTAAGAAAAAATGCCCATGCCGGCACATAAATTAAAATCTGAGGAAAAAGAGCCACACCGCTGAACAAAAGCCCCTCAAGTCCCAGTTTTAATACCGCGATTCCAAAAAGCGTTCCTGCGGAAAATCCCATCCACATCACGTACACGACTGCACAGGGCAGCCCTGCCACGGTAAAACCCGCAAGCCAGAGAAGAAAAATCCACTTCATCCGTTTTCCGAGAATATAAAGAAACAACCCGGTAGTATCAATTTCCAGATACTTATACTGTCTTAGAAAATAGTCGCTCAAAATTCCTGCTCTTCCCACGGCAGAATCTGCCAGCACATTTACCGCCATTGCTCCCATTGTAATGCCCAATACCAAAAGAACCGCTGCACTTCTTAAAAATCCGGCATTCATTCCCCATTTTTTCACCATCTACCTCCGAACCCGCCGTCAAACATTCCACTAATACCTTCCACTATATGTATGCACTAAAAAAGCTCCATAGACTTTCATCTACAGAGCTTTTATTAAGCTAAATGTTTGAATTTATGAAACTGTGTAGTTATTTTGCATAGCCAACGGCCCTCGATTCACGAATGACGCTGACTTTAATCTGTCCCGGATATTCCAGTTCTGCTTCAATCTGCTTCGCAATATCTCTTGCGATCAATACCATATCCGCATCGCTGACCTGTTCTGGAACTACCATAACTCGAATCTCTCTACCTGCCTGAATAGCAAAGGATTTATCTACACCCTTAAAGGTGTTCGCAATATCTTCTAACTGTTTTAATCGATTTGTATATGTTTCCAGTGTCTCTCTTCTTGCACCCGGACGCGCTGCGGAAATCGTATCCGCTGCCTGTACGATACATGCAACCAGTGACTCTGGTTCTACATCTCCGTGATGTGATTCAACCGCATTGATCACAAGCGGAGACTCTTTGTACTTCTTACATAAATCAGCACCGATCTGAATATGTGAACCTTCTATCTCATGATCGATGGATTTACCAATATCATGCAATAAACCAGCGCGCTTTGCCAGTCTGATATCTACGCCGATCTCGCCTGCCAGCAGCCCGGAAAGCTGTGCGACTTCGATCGAATGTTTTAACGCATTCTGACCATAGCTGGTTCGAAATTTCATTCTTCCAAGTAAACGCACCAACTCAGGATGGATGCCATGCACGCCAACCTCCAAAGTTGCCGCCTCTCCCTCTTCGCGAATCATTGTTTCTACTTCTCTTTGTGCTTTTTCCACCATTTCTTCAATTCTGGCCGGATGGATTCTTCCATCTACGATCAGTTTTTCAAGCGCAATCCTTGCGACTTCCCTTCGAATGGGGTCAAAACCTGATAAAATAACTGCTTCCGGTGTATCATCAATAATCAGATCCACACCTGTCATGGTTTCCAGGGTACGGATATTCCTTCCCTCTCTACCGATAATTCTTCCCTTCATCTCGTCGTTAGGAAGCTGAACTACAGAAATTGTAGTTTCTGCCACATGGTCAGCCGCACATTTCTGTATTGCTGTTACCACGTACTCTTTTGCCTTCTTTGCGGCGTCTTCTTTCGCCCTGCTTTCAAGCTCTTTGTAGAGCTTCGCAGTATCGCTCTTTACTTCGTCTTCAACAGTTTTTAAAAGATAATCTTTTGCCTGTTCGGAGGTCAAACCTGAGATTCTCTCCAGTTCCTGTACCCGTTTTTCATTTAGCTCTTCTACTTCAATACTTTTTCTTTTTAAATCTTCTTCTTTCGCTGCTAATCCTGATTCTCTTCTCTCGATTGCATCCGCCTTTTTATCAATGGCTTCTTCCTTTGATAAAACGCGTTTTTCGTAACGCTGAAGCTCAGAACGTCTCTCCCTTGTTTCCCGTTCAAGTTCATTTTTTGTCTTTAAAGACTCTTCCTTGACTTCGAGTAAGGCTTCCCGCTTCTTTGTCTCTGCCGTCTTGAGCGCATCGTCTATTATCTTTCTTGCCTTTTCTTCCGCACTTCCAATTTTCGCTTCAACAACTTTCTTATGGTATGCGGTAGCTACAGGCCATGTAATAGCAACAGCTATCATCAGTGTGATTACAACAGCTATGATTGTAATTACTGCACTCGGCACAGGAGCACCTCCTTATTTATTTTTCATTGTACAAAAACAACGTATTAATTTTATCGTGTTTTGTGCACATTGTCAAGAATATTCTTCTCCCCGAAGTGCTTTCCCGATCTCCTGTGAGGAAAATCCTTTCCCCATCAGGAATCTGTACATCTTCTGTTTTTCTTTCGGCGAGGCTGTCTGCGTATCCATGTGCTTTTTCTCCAGCCAGCGTCGGATCAGCACTCCTTCATCCACTGGCTCTTTCTCTTCATATGCCGCCAGAATCACTCCTTTGGAAATTCCTTTCTGCATCAGTTCACAGGTAATCTGACGCCTGCTTTTGGACGCCTGCCTGCTGTCAATATAACGACTGGCGTAAGCCTCGTCATTTACATATCCATAACTCTTTACATAAGAAAGCGCAAGATCGATAATCTCTTCCGGATAATCTCCCTGATCCAGTTTCTGCCGAAGCTGAAACTCGGTTCTGTCCATGACCTTCAAAAGATTCATACAGCGAAGCTTCGCCCTCTTTGCGAGCACTGTGTCCATAATCTCCCGGTAAGTCTCCTCCGGCAGTTCCCTTCCTTCTTTCACTCCATAACGGGAAAGCTCGCCTCTGTATAATACAAAGGCAAGCCGCTCATCAATATAAATCCTGCTTCTTTCTTTTCCCAAAGGTTCTATCTTTGTGACTGTCACGATGATTCTCCATCAGCCGTACGGGCCGTTTCCCCTGCTTCTCCCTCCGGCTGCTCTTCCTTTTTCTTTCCGTCCAGTCCAAGATTCTCACGTACTTTTCGCTCTACTTCCGCCATAATATCCGGATTCTCTCTCAGGTAATTTTTGGAATTTTCACGTCCCTGTCCAATCTTGACATTATTATAGGCATACCATGCGCCGCTTTTTACAATCACTCCATTATTCGCCGCCAGATCCAGAAGATCGCCCTCTCTGGAGATTCCCTTTCCAAACATGATATCAAATTCCGCTTCCTTAAAAGGCGGTGCAATCTTATTCTTTACGACCTTGATCCTTGTTCTGTTTCCAATCACCTCTCCTCCCTGTTTCAGGGACTCAATCCGCCGGACGTCCAGACGGATGGAAGAATAAAACTTTAACGCGCGTCCTCCTGTCGTCGTCTCAGGGCTTCCAAACATGACACCCACCTTCTCACGAAGCTGATTGATAAAAATAATCGTGCAATTATACTTGCTGGTAACTCCCGTCAGTTTCCTGAGCGCCTGAGACATCAGGCGGGCCTGAAGTCCTACGTGTGAATCACCCATATCTCCGTCAATCTCCGCTTTCGGCACAAGCGCTGCTACGGAATCCACGATGATAATATCTACTGCGCCGGAACGCACCATCGTCTCTGTGATCTCCAGCGCCTGCTCGCCGTTATCCGGCTGGGAAATATACAGGTTGTCAATGTCTACACCAATATTTTTCGCATATACCGGGTCCAATGCGTGCTCCGCATCAATAAATCCGGCGATTCCTCCCCTTTTCTGAACCTCTGCCACCATATGCAGCGCCACTGTCGTTTTACCGCTGGACTCCGGCCCGTAAACTTCCACGATCCTTCCTTTTGGGATTCCCCCAAGTCCCAGAGCAACATCCAGGCTCAGGCAGCCTGTAGGAATCGTTTCCACGTTCATATTTTTGCCGGAATCTCCCAGTTTCATGACAGCTCCCTTGCCAAAATCTTTTTCTATCTTACTAATGGCGGCGTCCAGCGCCTTTAACTTTTCTTCCTGAACCATACATCCAATCTCCTTTTCCTTTTGCGAACTAATGTTCGTTTCTCTCTTTTTTATCATATTACATTTTAACCGGATTGTCAACTTCTTTCTTTTCCCCCGGCGGAAGCAAAATGTCCTGATTTTCCCGATCTGTTTTTGTTTTTACTATATCACACACCTTATAAACATGCAATATATTATTTTTATACCGCGTGCAAACTAAAAAGAGCGCGGTTTTTCTGTCCGCACTCCTCTTACTTCTCTTAAAATACAAGATTCCGATACACCGCATACGCATCCAGAATATGAAACTGCTCGGTTTCGTGATTTCCCTGCGCTCCTGCGGTAACAAGCAAAAATGTTTCTCCATTTATTTCTGCAAAACTGGCAAGACAAAGTCCCGCCTCCTCCGTGTAACCTGTCTTTCCCCCCTGAATAAGTCCGCTGTCCCGAATCTCCTCCGTCATGCTGCCAAACAGGGTGCTGTAAAAAGTAATGCCGTCCGGATGAAGATCTGTCGTCTCCGTGCTGTGATATGCGCTGGATGCGATCTCGCGAAAGGTATCATTTTGCAGCGCATATTCCAGAAGCTTCTCTATATCCGCAGCCGTTGTATAATGATCCGGATCATGCAGTCCGCTGGCATTGACAAAATGTGTCCCTGTCATGCCAAGCTCGGCCGCTTTCTGGTTCATCAGCTCCGCAAACGCCTCCTCCGAACCGGCCACATAATCCGCCAATCCCGTGCAGCACTCTGCTCCGGAAGGAAGCAGCACGCCATAGAGCAAATCCCGTGCCGTTACGGTTTCTCCCGGCAAAAATCCCGCCATAGACGCCTCCTGACGGTACAGCTCATCAAACATCTCCTCTGAAAGTCTTACAGATACCTGTAAATTCGGAATTTTTTCCAGAATGACTATCGCCGTCATGATCTTCGTCATAGAAGCAGGATAGATCTGCTCTGTGCTTCCTTTATCCAGGAGTACCTCTCCTGTTTTTGCACGAACCAGAATCGCGTTTGCGCTGTATAAATCCTCTTTTGCAAGATTGAAAGATACGGGAGATTCCGTTGCCAGTTCCGTGGGCGTTTCCTTCTCTTCCCCGCCGTTTTCCTTTTCCTCCGTCTGCATTTCCTGTTCCGTTACTGCCTGTCGTTTCTGATTCCCTTTTTTCGGATGGCTCTTTAAATTTCTTCCAAGCAGAATTCCCAGAAAAATCAAAATCACCAGCAGAAGGAAAAGCACCAGCCATGCCTTTGCCCTCTGCCTTCTTCTTCTCGCCCGTCTGTTTGCACTTTCCCGTGTATTCATCTTTTCTCTCCTGTTTTTCATGATTCGTGCGGTTTTTGTCAACACAGACTTATCTTATCATACTTTTCCCAAAAGAATCCCTGAACTCTCTTAAAAATTCCTTTTTTATCTCTTATATTTTCTCCGCTACTTCCCCACGCTTTTTATAAATGCTGTTTGCCGGTATTACCTCTCTGACAGAAGACAGCGGATAAATATTACTGCGCGGCCCCACAACGGTTCCCGGGTTCAGCACAGAACCGCATCCGACTTCTACTTCATCCCCAATCATGGCTCCGAATTTTTTTAATCCCGTTTCCATCCGCTCTTTTCCATCCTTTACAACCACCAGCTTCTTATCGGACTTCACATTGGAAGTAATGGAGCCTGCGCCCATATGCGCTTTATAGCCGAGAATCGAATCCCCCACGTAATTATAATGAGGAACCTGCACTTTATTAAAGAGAATCACATTTTTCAGCTCTGTGGAATTTCCCACAACGGCTCCTTCTCCCACCAGTGCATTTCCACGGATAAACGCACAGTGGCGTACCTCCGCCTCTTTTCCAATAATTGCAGGGCCGTGGATATATGCCGTCGGGGCCACTTTCGCAGACTTTGCCACCCATACGTCCTCCCCTCGCTTTTCATACTCCTCTTCACGCAGCGTTTCACCAAGTTTCCTGATGAAATCACCGATCTTTGGCAGCACCTCCCACGGATATTCCGCTCCTTCAAACAGCTCCTTTGCAGCCGTCTCGTTCAGGTTATACAGATTTTTAATCTTACAGGTTTCCATTATTTTTTTACTCCTTTCTTATAAAAGCCCTCGGCAACATGAAAATTGTTGCGCAGAACGTAACTGTGATTGTTATGCAGGACGTTCGCCGTCCGCCCCTGAATAAAATTTGTCAGTTTTTCCATATATTCCTCCGGCGTGATCTGCCCCTCTGCCACATAAGTAAGGCCCTTTTCCCAGCTTGCGGTCAATTCCGGATTCAGCAGGGATTTGATAGAAGCGTTTACGACCTCGTAGACCATTTCTCCCAGAAGCGTGGGGGTGAGAATCTGCGTTTTCTTATTCAGAGAAATATATTTGTTCGCCACAAGTTTTTTTAAGATTTCCGCCCGCGTAGCGCTTGTGCCGATTCCGCTCCCCTTAATCTGTGCCCGCAGTTCTTCGTCCTCGATGAGCTGACCGGCATTTTCCATCGCCAGAATCATCGACCCGGAATTGTAGCGTTTCGGCGGAGACGTCTCACTTTCTTTGATCTGAAGCGATTCTACCGGAAGCTCCATTCCCTTTTTCAGATTCTTTAAAGCTTCCACAAAGCCCTGATCTGCCTTCACTTCTTCCTCTCCGTCTTTCTTCTTATTCTCCTTCGGTACGCCGGCCACCTTCAGATAACCCTCGGAAACCAGTACCTTAAAGCCGGAAAAGAAGGACTCCTTTGACATCTCTGTCACCAACTGAATTTTCTGATAAACAGCCGCCGGATAAAAGATGCCCAGAAATCTCCTGACAATCGTATCATAAATACCAATGGAACGCTCCGAAAGCGAGCGCAGCGCTCCCAGTCCCTGCCCGGTCGGAATAATCGCATAATGATCGGTAATCTGTTTATCATTGACATAACGGGTGGCCGCAATTTTCTGATAACTGCCTGTATCCAGGATTTCTTTTACAAACCCTTCTGCCCATGATACGCCTTTTAATCCATTGATATTTCTGTAAATTTCTTTTGCTACCGCCGTAGACAGGACTCTGGCGTCCGTTCTCGGATAAGTCACCAGCTTCTTTTCATAAAGCTCCTGCACCACGCGCAGCGTTTCATCCGGGCTGATCTTAAACATTCTGGAGCAGTCATTCTGAAGTTCCGCCAGATTATAAAGAAGCGGTGGATTTTTCTTTTCCTGTTTCCGCTCTACAGACTTTATGTGCGCCTTCAGCGGCGGATGCTCCGACAATATGGCGATCAGCTCTTCTGCATCTTTTTTTTCTTTAAATCCGTTTTCCTTGTACAATTTCGGCGACCGGAAATAAACAGAGCCTTCCACTGCCCGAAATTCCCCTTCCAATTTCTTTCCGTTATCATCCAGTGTATTCAGAACACGATAAAAGGGTGTCTTGACAAACTGACGGATTTCCCGTTCTCTCCTCACAATCATTCCCAGTACGCAGGTCATGACCCGCCCTACGGAAATCACCGTATATTTCGTTCCCATACAGTTTGACAGCAGATTTCCATATTTTAACGTCAAAAGACGCGAGAAATTAATTCCCATCAGGTAATCTTCCTTCGCCCTCAGATATGCAGCCTCCGACAGATTATCATAAGCATCCAGATCCTTTGCTGTTTCGATTCCCCGCAGAATCTCATCCTCCGTCTGTGAGTCAATCCACACACGTTTCCTTTTCTTTCCGTGTACCTGCGCCATCTGTTCCACCAAACGGTAAATATATTCTCCTTCACGTCCTGAGTCGGTACATACATAAATCGTATCCACATCCGCGCGGTTTAAAAGGCCGCTCACGATTCCAAACTGCTTTTTTACGCCCGGTATGACCTCATATAGAAATTCATCCGGTATAAACGGAAGCGTCTCCAGACTCCACCTTTTATATTTTTCATCATAAACCTCCGGATAACTCATGGTTACCAGATGCCCCACGCACCAGGTAATGATTACGTCAGCCCCTTCCAGATAACCGTCCCGTCTGGCTGTATTTTTCTTTAATGCCTTCGCAAATTCCTGCGCCACACTGGGCTTCTCCGCGATATATAATACTTTTGACATGCAAAACCTCATATCTGCCCTGTCACAGCGGCAGATCTCTCTTTTTAAACTGGGCGATTCCGATCCAGTAAAACAGGAATCCTATCACCGCCAAAAGTGGAAATTTCCAGCAGATATTTAAGCTTCCGTCCACGATATCAGCCGTATGAAACAATGTAAATATGGTGGCAAATTTCAGTACTTCCAGTCCGCCTCCCATATCCGCAAGCATCCGAAGCAGAAGAAAAATGGTTGAAATACCCGCTCCAAGAGCCAGAGAATACCTGCTTTCATCGCTGATGCAGGACGCCAGAAAGCCTATCCCGCTCAGGCAGATTTCAAGACAGAACACTCCCACATGGAGAAGCAGAAAACCAGTGACGTCTAATTTTCCCGGAAAGCATACGACACAGAAAACCAGCCCGGCGGCTGCCGTACACCCAAACATCACAAACAGGCTGAAAACCAAAAAGAACGCCTGCGTATTCACAATACGGCCCCTCCCGTTCGGGGAGGACAAAAGGTATGCCATTGTCCCGGATTCTACCTTCTTTGCAACCAGCCGGTTTGCGGCAAGAATTCCATAGACCATAGAAATCACCGGATAGAGAAAACCAAACAGACTGACTGCGAGATACTTCACCAGGGTGTCTGTTTCCATATTGATGTGAAGAAGCGCAGCCACTCCTTCCGGCAGTGCGTGAAGAACACGTTCCATTCCTGCATCGGGATTGTACACGCTCAATACCAGGAGCATTTGCAGAACAAGAATCCCGGTAAAAGCAATCCACAGTTTCGCATTCGTCTTTCCTGCACGTTTCAAAAGTGAAAAATTAAACACCAACGCCACCTCCGTAAAAATGGATAAACACGTCCTCCAGACTCTGGGCGACTGTCTCCAGACCTACCACCTGATAATTTCCAAGCGCCTTTACCAGCGGCATCATTTCTCCTGACAGGCTGACCATAACCTGCCGTCCACTGCTGCTTATGATTTCAAAATCTTCCTTTCTAAAATCCACGGCATCCTGATCCGTGGCAAAATTGATGATATAGGATTTCCTTTTTGCAGCCCGAATCCCCGCGATGTCATCCATGTTTACCAGTACGCCGCACTTCATCATTCCCACTCTGTCGCAGGTGCGTTCCACTTCTTCAAAAATATGGGAAGTGAACAGGATCGTTTTTCCCCTGCCTTTTTCCTCCAGAAGCAATTCATTCAGCCTTCCCTGCATCAGGACATCCAGGCCGTTTGTCGGCTCATCCAGCAGAAGCACCGCCGGATCGTGCATAAACGCACAGACGATTCCCAGCTCCCGTCTGGAAGATCTGGACATCTTTGCAATCGGTTCATCCAGATCAAGTTCAAACCGCTCCGCAATCTGCTGTGCTCTTTCAATGCTTCTGGCTCCTTTTAGTTCCGCCATAAAGCGCAAAAAGGTAAGTCCTGTCATGTCCTGCGGCAGCATGGCTTCCTCCGGAAGATATCCTGTAAACTTCATGATCTCCGAAGCTTTCGCATGGCAGTTTCTTCCATTGATAGAACACCGTCCGCGGCCAGGAGCCGCAAATCCCATAAGCTGACGGAGCGTCGTGGTCTTTCCTGCGCCTTCCGGCCCCAGCAGCCCAAATATTTCCCCGTCTTCTACCTCAAAGGACAAATCAAAGATTCCTTTCTGACCTCCAAAATTCTTTGTCAAATTTTTTACTCTTATCATCTTCCTTACAACCCGCTTTATCTAATCGTAGAAAGGGCGCCCGCCGACATTGCCGCAAACGAGCGCTCTTCTGATGCCTCAGTACCCTTTATTTTGCCTGAATAAATCCCTTCGCTGTCAGAGTTTCCGCACAAAGCACGGCTCCGCCTGCTGCACCGCGGACTGTATTGTGAGACAGACCCACAAACTTATAATCATATACTTTATCCTCACGGATACGGCCTACGGAAACGCCCATTCCGTTCTCGTAATCCACATCCGCCTTGACCTGCGGCCTGTTGTCCTCTTCCAGATATTGAATGAATTGTTTCGGTGCGCTCGGCAGGTTCAGCTCCTGCGGAATCCCTTTAAACTCTGCCAGCTTCTGAATCAACTGTTCCTTCGTAGGTTTTTTTCTGAATTTTACAAATACAGCCGCCGTATGCCCGTTTAATACCGGAACACGAATGCACTGGCACGTAATTACCGGAGACTCGGCTGGTTTGATCACGCCATCCTCCAGTTTTCCCCAGAGCCTCAGCGGTTCCATCTCGCTCTTTTCTTCCTCACCGCCAATGTATGGAATGATATTTTCTACCATCTCCGGCCAGTCCTTAAAGGTTTTTCCGGCGCCGGAGATTGCCTGATACGTGGTAGCCACCACCTCATACGGTTCAAACTCCTTCCATGCGGTCAGCACCGGCGCATAGCTCTGGATAGAACAGTTCGGTTTCACGGCAATAAATCCTCTTGTCGTGCCCAGACGCTTTTTCTGAAACTCGATCACGTCAAAGTGTTCCGGATTAATTTCCGGAACGACCATCGGCACGTCCGGCGTCCATCTGTGGGCGCTGTTATTGGACACGACGGGGGTCTCCGTCTTTGCATACTCTTCCTCTATTTTCTTAATTTCATCTTTCGACATATCAACGGCAGAGAAGACAAAATCAACGCTGGAAGCGACTCTCTCTACTTCGTTTACATTCATAACAACAATATTTTTTACTGCCTCCGGCATCGGCGTATCCATCTTCCATCTTCCGCCTACTGCTTCCTCATATGTTTTTCCTGCGCTCCGCGGGCTTGCTGCTAATGTCACTACCTCGAACCACGGATGGTTCTCCAGAAGCGAGATAAATCTCTGTCCTACCATGCCGGTAGCTCCTAAAATACCTACTTTTAATTTCTGTTCCATTTTTTCATTCTCCTCACATCGAACTTTTCGGACTCCGCCGCTAATTTGTCTTTCTATAGCGTACATTTGTCTTTCTTTGAACATACTATACTATTTTTCGCCAAAAATCAAGAGCTTTTTCCGTTTCCGGCTTATTTTACATTCAGGCGTCTAAATTCAAACGATCAAATTCCGGCGCTTTCCAAGTACGCCCTGTGACATGCAAGAACCCTTTTCATCGCTTCCTCGCCCGGCGCCCCGATCGTCGTGCGCTTCTCCACGCAGTTCTTCATGCTGATAGCCTCATAAACATCCGCCTCAAATGCCGGACTGATCGCCTGGTATTCCTCCAATGTCATCTCATCCAGAGAGATGTTCTTTTCCAGGCAGTACAAAACCAGTTGTCCTACAATCCCATGTGCATCCCTGAACGGCACGCCATGATTTACCAGATAATCCGCCGCGTCCGTCGCATTTGTAAATCCATTCTTCGCACTGTTTTCCATGCGTTCCTTATTGACTTTCATGGTGGCGATCATACCGTTAAACAGAGCAATACAGCCTTTTACCGTATCAATCGCATCAAAAGTCAGCTCCTTATCCTCCTGCATATCCTTATTGTACGCCAGCGGAATTCCTTTCATGGTCGTCAATATGGAGATCAGCGCGCCATAGACCCGCCCGGTCTTACCACGCACCAGTTCTGCGATGTCCGGGTTCTTTTTCTGCGGCATAATACTGCTTCCCGTACTGTAGGCGTCATCCAGCTCTACAAATTGATATTCATTACTGTTCCAGATAATGACCTCTTCCGAAAAGCGGCTCAGGTGCATCATAACCGTAGACAGCGCAGAAAGCAGCTCGATCAGATAATCTCTGTCCGCCACGGAATCCATACTGTTTAACGTCGGCCCGTCAAATCCCAGAAGTTCAGCAGTATACGCCCGGTCCAGAGGATACGTCGTTCCTGCCAGAGCGCCCGCCCCAAGTGGACAGAGATTCATCCTTTTGTAAATATCCGCAAGTCTCTGCCTGTCCCTCTTAAACATCTCAAAATATGCCCCTGCGTGATGCGCCAGCGTAATCGGCTGCGCTTTTTGCAGATGGGTAAACCCCGGCATAAAGGTATCCAGATTTTCTTCCATAATCTTTAACAGTGTTTTTAAAAGCTCTTTTAACAGCGCGTCCAGTTCCCGGATCTCATCTCTGGTATAAAGCTTCATATCCAGAGCCACCTGATCATTCCTGCTTCGTCCCGTGTGAAGCTTCTTTCCCGCGTCTCCGATACGGTCGATCAGATTTGCCTCTACGAAACTGTGAATATCCTCATATTCATCCGTAATCTCCAGAGTACCGTTTTCCACATCACGGCAGATTCCCTCCAGCCCCTCCAGAATCCTGTTTTTCTCCTCTTCTGTTAAAATCCCCTGCTTCGCCAGCATCTTTACATGCGCCATACTGCCCTCGATGTCCTGTCTGTAAAATTTCTGATCAAAGGAAATCGAAGCATTAAAATTGTAAACCAGTTGATCCGTCTCTTTTGTGAAGCGTCCGCCCCATAACTGTGCCATTTTCTTTTCCTCATTTCTGTGTATGTTCATTTCTGTTCCGGACGGTATTTCTCTGTACCGTCCGCACTTTCCAGCTTTCTCAAATCCTGTTCAGTTTATCACACTTCTCTTTGTTCTACAAGTGCCGCTTCCCGCTCTCTTTTCGAAAACACACATCCACAGTAGTCTTGCCGGTAAAGCCCGTATTCCCTGGATAGTTCCACGGAACGTTTATATCCGTCTTTCTTCTTAAAATCCGAAGGCAGCCAGCCAATCCCGTATTCTTCTGCCAGCTTTTCCCCAATGGCATTCAGCTTCTGCGCATTTTTCAACGGACTGATCGTCAGTGTCGTTGTAAAATAGTCAAAGCCTTTTTCCTTCGCAAGCTTCGCCGCTTCCCGAAGCCGGAGCTCATAGCAGCGGAAACACCGCTCTCCGCCTTCTTTTTCCTTTTCAAGCCCCTTCGCCATCCCGTAAAACCGTTCCTTGTCATAGCGCCCTTCCTCAAAGCTTATCGGATTGACTGCGGACATCCGTTCAATCAGACTTTTCTGCTCCTCCACCCGTTTTCCATATTCCTGCTCCGGATAGATATTGGGGTTATAATAAAATACGGTAATTCTGAAAAATTCCGACAGATATTCCAGCACGTAGCTGCTGCACGGCGCGCAGCAGCTATGAAGAAGAAGGGTCGGAACCTTCTGTTCAGAGGTATTCTCCAATAAAATGCTTTCCAGTTCTTTTTGATAATTTCGTTTCATCACCAATCCTCCTGCCGCTCCTATTATACACCTTTTGCGCCCGTTTTCCATACAATAAACCAGAAAACAACGCTCTGTGGTCAGGAGGTATTTATTTATGGAACCATTACTCGAACTTCGTGACATTCATTACGCATACCACAGCATTAACGGCGAAACTCAGGCCTTATCCAATATATCGTTTTCCGTCAGCGACGGGGAATTTATCGCTATCGTAGGTCCCAGCGGCTGCGGCAAATCCACGCTTCTCTCCCTGATCTGCGGGCTGATCGCCCCGGAATCAGGCACGATTCTGCTGCGCGGCCGGGAAATGAAGGATTCCCACACGGAAATCGGATACATGCTTCAAAAAGACCATCTCTTTGAATGGCGCACGATTTATCAAAATGTCATGCTCGGTCTGGAAATACAGAAGAAAATCACGGCGGAATCCAGGGAAAGAGTTGAAAAAATGCTCTACACCTACGGCCTCTCCCGCTTCCGTGACTGCCGTCCTTCCGAACTTTCCGGCGGAATGCGCCAGAGAGCCGCGCTTATCCGTACCCTGGCTCTGAATCCGGATTTACTGCTTTTGGATGAGCCTTTTTCCGCTCTGGATTATCAGACCAGACTCTCTGTCTGCGATGATATTGCTTCTATTATTAAGAAAGAAAACAAGACGGCGATCCTGGTGACACACGACCTCTCAGAAGCCATCAGCGCTGCTGACCGGGTCATCGTGATGACTTCCCGTCCGGCCCGCATCCGATCTATCGTGCCCATACACATGGAAATGACCCGCCGCACGCCCTTAAAATCCAGGAACGCCCCGGAATTTAAAGATTATTTTAACCAAATCTGGAAGGAGATGAATAAAAATGTCTGAACTTTCTGCAAATCAGAGACATTATCTGAAAACCCTGAAAAGGCAGAAACAGTGGGTCATTTTCGCCCGAACTCTGCTGTTCGCCGCCTTCTTTCTCTTATGGGAAATATCCGCCCGCCTCGGCTGGATCGACAGCTTCATCTTCAGCAGCCCCTCCCGTGTAGCGGCAGTCCTTGTCAAAATGGCCGCTGACGGAAGCCTTTTTCTGCATATTGGCGTGACTCTGGCGGAAACGCTTTTCAGCTTTTTTCTGGTCGTTCTTTTGGGACTGGGTATCGCTGTTCTGCTCTGGCTTTCTCCCAGGCTTTCCCTTGTACTGGAGCCTTATCTCGTCGTTCTGAACAGCCTCCCGAAATCTGCTCTTGCCCCACTGCTTATCGTATGGCTGGGCGCAAACATGAACACGATCGTGGTCGCCGGAATTTCCGTGGCTATTTTCGGGGCAATCTTAAATCTTTACACAGGATTTATGGAAGTCAGTCCGGAAAAAATCAAGCTGATCTACACTCTTCATGGTACAAAAAGGGATGCTCTTTTCAAGGTCGTCCTTCCTGGAACCATTCCAAATATCATCAGCAATATGAAAGTAAGCATTGGGCTTTGTCTGATCGGCGTTATCATCGGCGAATTTATTTCCAGCCGGCAGGGTCTGGGATATCTGATTATCTATGGAAGTCAGGTTTTCCAGCTTGATCTTGTGATTATGTCCATCCTGATCCTGTGTATGATCGCCGCTGCTCTGTATGCCATAATTACTCTGGCAGAAAAGTTTTATACTTGTACTTTTTTCCATTAGAAGATATACTGATGTTGTCATTCTATATCTGGAAGCAGAAATACTTTACAATTTTACAAGATACAAAGGAGTCTTGGTTATGAAAACAGGAAAACACAAACGAACTCTGACACTTACGCTGGCATGTGTCCTGACTCTGTCTCCGGCGTCTGCGAATTTTATTTCCGGCATCACGGCGCCCGGTCTGACACATGTCCAGGCTGCAAAAAAACCTCCCAAAAAAGGATGGTACACCACTCCAAAAAAGAACAGACAATATTACAGGCGTGGAAAGTTCGTCACCGGACTGCAAAAAATCCGGAACAATTACTACTATTTTAACAAAAAAGGCATTATGCAGACCGGAACCGTCAAATGCCGAAAGGTCACGTATTACCTGAACGATAAGGGGATCGTCGAAGCCTCCCATAAAAAATCCAGCTATTATTATGGCAATGGCAAGAAAATGAGCAAAACCGACGCGCAGGATTTTCAGACGCTTCTCACCGCAAAATCAATCGTGAAACAAATTACCAATTCCCGCATGTCACAGGCGGAAAAGTTAAAAAAATGCTTTGACTGGGTCATTTCCAAACCTTATGTCACCAGAAGAACCTTTGCCAATACCGCCGGGTGGCCGGCTCTTTACGCCAACGATCATTTTCTTCTGGGCGGCGGCAATTGTTTTGCTGACGCTGCGGCATTCGCCTATCTTGCCAAAGCCCTGGGCTATAAAAAAGTCTATGTGTGCGTGGACTGCGACGGCAGCGGCGGCAGGGGACACGCCTGGGCAGAAATAAACGGCCTTGCCTATGACCCGCTTTTTGCGGAATCCAAAAGCTACGCCGCAAACTATGGCGTTCCTTACGGAACTTACATCCTGCATCCAATTCTTCACATTGCGCTCTAAAAGGCTGCAATTCAGACACAGGGAACGAACGCAGGGGCTATAAGCAATCTTCTGATTTGGGGTTTACAGAAAATAAATTCAGTAGTATAATCTATCCGAAAGAAATGCAAAAGAACGGGCGAAGGGCTTCCTTCGTCCGCTTTTATAAAAGGAGTGAAAAATTATGACAAAAATTGACATTATTTCCGGCTTTCTTGGCGCCGGAAAAACGACCCTGATCAAAAAGCTTTTACAGGATGCGTTCAAAGACCAGCAGGTCGTTCTGATTGAAAATGAATTCGGAGAAATCGGAATTGACGGCGGTTTTCTCAAAGACGCCGGAATTGAAATTCGCGAAATGAACTCCGGCTGTATCTGCTGCTCTCTCGTAGGAGATTTCGGCGCCGCTTTAAAAGAAGCCGCTGAGAAATACCATCCTGACCGAATCATCATCGAACCTTCCGGCGTGGGCAAGCTCTCAGACGTCATCCATGCCGTAGAAAACCTGGATGCGGACGCAGTACTGAACAGCGCCGTGACGGTCGTAGACGTATTAAAATGCAAAATGTATCTGAGAAACTTTGGCGAATTTTTCAAAAACCAGGTCGAAGCTGCCGGCACTATCATTCTGAGCCGTACGGATATGGAAAAAGCGACTCCTGAAAAAATTGAGCAGGCAATTTCCATCATCCGCAGTCTGAATCCGGACGCCACGATTATCACGACTCCGGTCGAACATCTGGAGGGAAAAAAGATTCTGGACACCATCGAGGGTGTGAAAATCGACCTCTCTCACGTCAGTGAGGAACACGAACACGACCATCACCATCATGAGCACGACGAAAACTGTTCCTGCGGATGCCATGAGCATGAACATGGACACGACCATCATCATCATGAGCATGACGAAAACTGTTCCTGCGGATGCCATGAGCATGAGCATGAACACGGCCATCATCACGAACATGATGAAAACTGCTCCTGCGGACATCATGAGCACGGCCATCACCACCATCATGCCGATGAAGTCTTTACAAGCTGGGGGCGGGAAACCGTTCGAAAATTTAGCCGTGATGAAATTTCTTCCATTCTCAAAACGCTTTCTGAAGACGCTTCCTATGGCGTCATCTTACGCGCAAAAGGAATGCTGGAATCTGAAACAGGGACATGGACTTATTTTGATATGGTTCCGGAAGAATTTGAAATCCGGGACGGCAGCCCGGAATACACTGGAAGAATCTGCGTCATTGGCTCCGGCATGGATGAGGACAAGCTGGAAAAACTCTGGTTTTCCAAATAAAGGCAGGTGGCAGATATGAGTGATTTCAACGTTTCTGTTCCCGTCTATCTGGTAAATGGCATTCTGGAAAGCGGAAAAACTTCTTTTTTGAATTTTACCATACGGCAGGACTATTTTCAGATTGAAGAACCGACCCTTCTGATTACCTGCGAGGAAGGCGAAGAAGAATATGATAAGGAAGAGCTTCTGAAATACAACACGATTTTAGAAGTTCTTGAGACGCCTGAGGATTTTACCTTCGATACTCTGCGCACCCTGCACCGGAAACATCATCCGGACCGCGTTCTGCTTGAGTACAACCCGCTCTGGGGCACAAACAAGCTGCGCTCCATGAAGCTTCCGCTGGGATGGGGCATTTCTCAGGAAATCGTAACGATTGACGGCAGCAGCTATCAAATTTACCGGAACAATATGCAGTCTGTGTTCTCAGAAATGGTTCAGGGCGCCGACATGGTAATCTTCAACCGCTGTAAAAAGGAAGATCCTCTTGCAAATTACCGGCGTGGATTAAAAGTCGTCAATCCGTCCTGCGAAATCAGTTTTGAGGATGAGGACGGCGAACTGATTGATCTGTTTGAGGACAGCGTTCCTTATGACATGAATGCCAGCCCAATCGAGATTGAAGATGTCGATTACGGTATTTTCTATGTCGATATGGATGACCACCCGGAGAAGTATGTCGGAAAAACGGTTCGTTTTAAGGCGCGCGCCATGAAAAGTAAAAAGAAAAATGCCGAATACTTCGTACCCGGCCGCAGGGCGATGACCTGCTGCGCGGACGATGTGCAGATGATCGGTTATCTCTGCAAAACCCCGCTCGCCGTCCATTTAAAGCATGGAGAATGGGTACAGGTAACCGCAAAGGTGGCCTATGAATATGAAAACTTCTATCACGGTCAGGGACCGGTGCTGTATGCAACCCAGGTAAGCCCCTGTGAACCGTTAGCGGAAGAAATGGTCTATTTTAATTAGAATACCGGTTCGGCTTTCAAAAAGGGGATGCCGCAAATTCTGTTCTGCGGCGCCCCCTTTACCTGACTCATTTTATTCTGTTTCAGCCGATAAGCTG
The DNA here is from genome assembly GCA_937965795.1 of uncultured Lachnospiraceae bacterium. Taxonomy (GTDB): domain Bacteria; phylum Bacillota; class Clostridia; order Lachnospirales; family Lachnospiraceae; genus Hominisplanchenecus_A. The sequence goes on from CALCMD010000072.1 coordinate 20,605, forward strand.
TTCATAAAATCATCCAGCGACGCGGTATCTACACTGTAGGTCTTTCCCTGTGCGCTTTGATTCTTCATCAGGCTGCTGTAACCTGAATATCCAACCCACCCGATCAATATGACTGCAACCAGAATCCCGCACGCCTTTCCCACAAAATTCCGGCGCTTCTCTTTCTTCATCTGTTTCTGACGGTTTTTTTTCTCTTCTTTATAGCGGTCAACTTTTGCCTGGCTCATATGGTACACTCCTTATTCTAATTTCTTTCTTAAAGCAAAACTGCTTTTCTGAAATTAAGTATACTATATAATTGTGAACTTTGCACGAATTTTTCAAAAAAAGTCGAAAAATATATTCCTGAATCTTTTATACCACTGCAATGACGCCGCCATCATTAGCGTACATACTGCTGACGCCTGCGGTATCAAGGATAATGACGTCCTTAAATGTCCTTTTCTTCATCAGAGCGTCTTTGAGCCCCACTGCCCGTTCCAAACAATTGCAATGGGAAATTGCCAGTATCTTTTCCTCCGGCCGCTTTACTTTTTTGGCAATGGACTCTGCCATCTTTATCATTGCCCGGTTCATTCCCCGCGCCTGGCTAATCTGGATAATGGTCCCCGCATCCGTAGAACCCATAACCGGCTTGATATTCAGCGCCGTGGCAACCAATGCTTTCACAGTGGTCAGCCTTCCGTTTTTGCGAAGTGTCTCCAGATTTTCCAGTACAAACCATGTATCCTGCTCTGCGATATAAGCCTCCACGGTCTCGACGACTTTTTCAAAAGGCATCCCCGCTTCCTCACACTCCTGAATTTTCAGGCCGATCAGCGTTTCACCTACCGATGCGGAACGCGAATTGAACACATGAACTTTTGCTCCCGGACACTCCTCCAGGTACATATTCTTTCCGAGGACAGCGCTGTTATAAGAACCGCTCAGCTCCGAGGACAATGTTACCGCATACGCATGATCCACGCCACAGTGAAATGCTTCTCTGTAAACTTCCGGAGAAGGGCAGGCGGATTTCGGACAATTGGGGCTGTCCGCCACTTTCTTTAGAAAATCCGCCTGGTCAAATGTCGCATCATCTATAATCACATATTCATCCACCTGTAACGTAAGCGGCGCAGATACAAAATGTCCGCTCTTTTGCATCTCCTCTGTCAATTCTCCGCAACTGTCGATTACTATTTTATAACTCATAAAACATGCCTCCATCTCTTCATCTATAACATCCAAATAACATCATCGTTTCTATATGTAGTTTTAGATACTACGTAATCTTAACATATATATTCCATTTTGCATAGGGGTTTTCTCTTTGCTTTTTCAATTTTTTCAGTGTATACTAAAAGAAACCTGTCAATTCTTTCAGAACATTATTTGAACATGAGGACATTTTTATGATTTCACTTCACATTTTAGACGTCAAAGGATTCATGTCCCAGCTCCTGCTGCGGGATACCTTCGATCACTTTTATCTCACAGAAGCATCTGTCACAACCTTTTGCACCTTTCGGATTGACGGACATCTGCAAAAAGATTACTACTCTTTGGAGGAACGAAAGCAGGAAGAATTCTCTCTGCCTTATTCCTTCTGGAAACAGGTTCGCCCCTTTTGTCTGGAGCTGATCAAAGGAAAAAAGACTCCGTTAAACTTCCGAATCACCTTTCAGCTTTCCGCATCCAATACGGAAAAACTACTGCGGCAGACCGGAACTTCCTTTACTTCTTCCGATGTAAACGGACTCTACCTGAATCTTCACTACGACGGACATTCTCTCCACTGTGTGACCGGCACGTCCCTGAACCTTTTCACAATGGATAAATCTCTGGAACACACCTGGGATGAAATGGTACGGAAATTCTTCCGCTCCAGAGAAATCCCGGTAGAGTGAGGATTGACAAATACGGAAATGTCTGCTATGATACGAAGAACTCTTTGCACTGCATATAAATCTACAGTACAAACTGAGCAGACCGTGATTGTCTTTTCATGGGGTCGGGTCACAAAAGTGACAGTGGAATCTTTCATCCACGGGACAGTAGTTGCTAATACTGATTTCGTGGGTGTTTTTTATTTTGTTCCAACAAATGGATTCTCAAAACATCCCGCAGATATGAAGCGCTATAGAGGAATGAATTTTTCAGGAGGACAGCAAAATGGAACAAAACAAACCTTCAGCAGCCACGGATTCTATTCTGCCCGAAAATTTCCAGAAAGTGGCAAACCGGGTGTCTGTCGTTACAATTACCGGAAACCTGATACTTTCTGTCATGAAGTTTTTGGCAGGAACTCTGGCACATTCCAGCGCGATGATCAGCGACGCGGTTCATTCTGCATCGGATGTGTTCAGCACCGTGATTGTCATGATCGGCATTAAATTCTCTTCAAAAGAATCAGACAAAGAACACCCTTACGGGCATGAACGCCTGGAGTGCGTGGCGGCTCTGATTCTGGCAATGGTTCTTTTTCTTACCGGGCTTGGCATTGGAATTGACGCCCTGAAAAATATTCTTTCCGGCAGTCGCCGTGAATTACAGATACCGGGCATGTTCGCCCTGGCCGCGGCAGTCATATCCATTATCAGCAAAGAAGCGATGTATTGGTATACGATGATCCATGCGCGGAAAATTGACTCCAGCGCATTGATGGCCGACGCCTGGCACCACCGTTCCGACGCCTTTTCTTCCGTGGGCGCATTGATTGGAATCGCCGGCGCGCGGCTTGGTTTTCCCGTCATGGATCCCATCGCCAGCCTGGTGATTTTTGGATTCATCCTGAAAGCCGCCTATGACATATTTAAAGACGCCGTTGATAAAATGGTAGACCATTCCTGTGATGATCAGACGGAAAAAGAAATCCATGACTGCACGCTGAAACACCCGGAGGTAAAAGGCATTGATCTTCTCCAGACGCGTATTTTCGGGAATAAAATCTATGTGGATCTGGAAATTGCCCTGGATGGTTCTTATTCTCTGCAAAAGGCGCATGAGATTGCGGAAGAAGTACACGATGACATTGAACAGCATTTTCCGAAAATCAAACACATTATGGTACATGTAAATCCGGTCAAAAAGTGATACGCTTGAAAAGACGGAAGCTATGAAGGATACCCGCAGATTAGAAGCAGGGTATGGAGGATATATGACTATGCAGACTGAATATCATATCCTTGTCGTGGATGATGACAGGGCCATCGTAAACATTTTAAAAACCTCCCTGCGCCAGGCCGGATACCAGGTATCCACAGCGGACAATGGCAACATGGCCTGCCGCATTGCCGAGCAGTCGCATCCCCACCTGATCATCATGGATGTAATGATGCCAGAGTGCAACGGCATCCTGGCTACCATCCGTATCCGTGAACAGAGCAACGCGCCCATTCTCATGCTCTCTGCCAGGGCGGAAGGCAGCGACCGGGTGCTGGGGCTGGAAGCAGGCGCAGACGATTACCTGGTGAAGCCCTTTTTCCAGCAGGAACTTCTGGCGCGGGTAAAAGCGCTGCTGCGCCGCTATGACCATCTTGGCTCGATTCGGGAAGAAAATACGAAGGAAGAAAAACTCTCTGTGGGAGATATCATCCTGAACCTCTCCCAAAAGAAACTGTACGTGCGGGGAGAACCGGTGCGGCTGACTGCCACGGAATTCAAAATTTTGCAGTTAATGATGGCGCATCCCGGACGCATTTTCCCGGCAGAGGAGATTTACGAACGGGTCTGGAATACAGACGCTTACGCAGTAGAAAATACTGTTATGATACATATCAGCCGCATCCGTGAAAAGCTGGAGATTAATCCACGGAAACCTGAATATCTGAAAGTTATATGGGGGATTGGATATGTCTTTGAAAAACCATAAAACGCTGCCCTGGATCTGCTGTATGCTTGCAGCGCTTTTTCTCTCCGCAGGGCTGACGATTCTCAGTATCGATAACCGGGAAATTGCAAACGATGAAATTCTCTCTTCCGAAGTTTCCTATGTTCTGGACTCTGAAAGCGAATTTCCTGTCTGGGACACGGAAATTGCCATGCCGCCCTATGGAGAAACTGAATCCACTTCCGAAGAAGGCGCAGGAATCCTCCCTTTTGCGGGCTTCGGCCTGCTGGCAGCCGGGGGAATCCTCTCCGTGTTCTTTCTCTTTGTGATGCGCCAGAAACGTCCGTATCTTGGACCTGAGACAGAACTGTTCCTGCTTTCCCTGTGCATTCCTCTGATTCGGCGTTTCCTTCTGAATGCCCCGGTATTTCTTGGACGCGCCGTGTGGGTCTTTCTTCCTTCCTCTGTGCGTATAGGAATTCTTTGGGTTCTTTTTTCAGCGGCTCTGGTCTGTGCCAGAGGAATCCTGGGCTGGCTGCGAAGCGGCTTTCCCCTGGACTGGAGCGCCGGACACCGGCTTGGACTTCTCTTATCCGGCTCTTCCAGGAAACAAAGCCGTTACCTGCTCTTCCAGTTTACCTGGAGCGCTTTTACACTTCTCTTTGGTATCCTGCTGCTGTTCTTTGCACAACAAAAACTTTTCTTTCTGCTTCCCGGAATCAGTATCCTGTGCGCAACGATACTCTCCCTTTGCTGCTCCATACAAAGAACGCGGGACATCGACCATCTGACAGACCAGGTCCGGCGTCTCCACCAGGGAGCTTCGCTTTCAATCCGTGACGGAGCCTTGCGCGCCGAAGAAGAAATGCTGATCGACTTAAACCGCCAGCGGGATGAAGCCATCCGCACAGCCGTGACCAGCGAGCGTTTCAAGGTAGATCTGATTTCCAACGTGTCCCATGACCTCCGCACGCCGCTCACGGCCATTCTCGGCTACGGAGAACTGCTCCAGAAAGAACGCCTGTCGGCAGATGGAAACATGCAATTAGCAGAATTGAACCGCAAAGCGGGCTATATGCGCGATCTGGTGGAATCACTGTTTGAGCTGACCAAGATTTCCAGCGGCGTTTTAGAAAGTAAGAAAGAGAACATTGACCTTCTCCGGCTTCTGGAGCAGACCATCGGGCTATTTGACGATGCGCTGAAAGAAAAAAATCTTTCGGTACGCCGCCACTATCCGTCTGACAGCCTGCCGCTTCTCACAGACGGCGCCCGGATGCACCAGGTATTTGCAAACCTTATTGGAAATGCCATCAAATACACGCTGCCTGGCACGCGGATTCATCTCGAAGTGAAAAAAACAGCCCATGACTGCATCATACGGATGATAAACATCGCATCCTATGAAATGGATTTTGATTCTTCGGAAATCCTTCAAAGATTTGTCCGGGGCGATAAAGCCCGGACTTCTGAAGGGAGCGGGCTTGGACTGGCCATCGCGCAGACTTATACGGAATCTGTGGGCGGGACCTTTGAAGTGAAGATTGACGGCGAGCAGTTTTCCGCTATCGTGACCCTGCCTGAAAATTGAAAGTTTTTTGAAAGAAAGTCTCAGGTTTTTTGAAAGATACCCTCTGTATCCTGAAAAGGAACAGGGGGTATTTTACTATGAGAAAAACAGAACAAAACTTCATATCAGACGTCATCCGGCGCATCCTTTTGGCATGGCTCTCTGCCGCAGCCCTTTTTTATTGGCTTCTTCCAGAAAATCTCCGGTCCCTGGAGGGAGCGGACGGACTTTTGGAAATGTCTTTTCCATCGTTTCTGCTTACGGCGATCCTGCTATTTTGCGGACTTTGCCTTTTATCCCGCCGCCTGGATACCAGAAAGGCAGAGCGCTTTGGAATCCTGGCAGTTTTCGGGGTTTTGTCCCTGCTGTCCCTTCTGGCAGACTTTTCTTTGCCATTTTTCTGCGCAATCCTTCTGGTTTTTGTGATTCTCGGAGTTTACGCTGTCCTGGGAGCCAGTCAGACATCTATATCTGAAGTTCCGCAGTCCTCCTCACCGCGCCCTCCTCGCCTCCGAAACAAAAAGCCTGCGGATTCCGTGCAAAGACGCCGTGCCGCTATCTGGTTCGTAGCAGCATTTTCCCTGCTTTTTTTCGGATTCGTAAGCGTCTGGACAGTTTTCCGTGTGCTTACCTACTCCGCCCCTTCCTTTGACTTCGGCATCTTTTCCCAGATGTTTTATCAAATGAAAAAAACAGGGCTTCCCAATACCACGCTGGAGCGTGATGGGCTCTTATCACATTTTCAGGTACATGTTTCTCCCATCTATTATCTGCTGCTCCCGGTTTACTGGCTTTTTCCTTTCCCCGTAACTCTTCAGATTTTACAGGCGGCCATCCTGGCGTCTTGTGCCCTTCCTGCCTGGAAACTGGCGCAGAAACACGGGTGCAGCCCTTTTGCCTGCGCATTTTTTTGTCTGTTGCTGCTGCTCTATCCCGCCTATTCCGGAGGCGCCGCATACGATTTGCACGAAAATGCGTTTCTCACTCCTCTGCTGCTCTGGCTGTTCTATGCCATTGACTGCCAGAGAAGAAAACATATCGCCATTTTTACCGTCCTGACGCTTCTCGTAAAAGAGGACGCAGCGGTTTATGTTGCGATACTTGGACTATGGCTTTCTCTTCGCTCTGCATTAAACAGAGAGGAAAACCGGATTCGGGAAATCCTGACGGGCGGCCTGCTTTTTGTCTGCGCCGCCGCCTGGTTTTTACTTGCCACCGGATATTTGTCCAGCTTCGGAGACGGCGTCATGACAAGCCGTTATCAGAATTTTATGTATGACGGCTCCGCTTCTCTGATCACCGTAATAAAGGCCGTTATCCTCTCGCCCATGAAAGCGCTTTATGAATGCGTGGACTCTGAAAAACTGGCATTTCTCGGACTCACAATGCTTCCTTTGTGCGGAATGCCCTTGATAACCAGACGGTACGAACGTTTCCTCCTTCTGGTTCCCTATGTGCTGGTAAATCTCATGTCCGACTACAAATATCAGCACGACATCTTTTTTCAGTATACGTTTGGCTCCGCCGCCTGTCTGTTCTATCTGACGCTTGTCAACTATGCAGAGCTTGCGTCAAAAATACGGCGGCGTTTTCTGAAATCTATGCCGCTGCTGCTGGCTGTGACCGTTTCCGCCGCATGTTTTGGCAGCGCCGTTGTCCCAAAAGCCCTCCGTTATCCGGCACGTTTTCTAAAGCAGAGGGAGCAGATCAAAAGCATTGACAGATTTCTGAAACTAATTCCTGCGGACGCCTCCGTCACCGCCACTTCCTTTTACGCTGTGGCTCTGGCCAACCGCGACGTGCTCTATGACCTGCGCTATTCTTCCAGAAAGCACCTGCTTAGCACAGAATATATCGTCCTCGGAATCAAAGACAAGAGCAGCTATGTCTCCTATGACAGCGAAGAAAAGGACGGCAGCGGTTTTACTAATCTCATAAGGCTGCTGGATGCACACGGATATCAGCGGATCGCCAGTCTGGAAGGAACACTGGCGATTTACCGGAAAATGCCCTGACCAAAAAACAGGTTTCTTCTATATGCAATACAGCCGGAAAGGTTCTTCCTCTCCGGCTGTCTGCCATAAAATGTTTTATTTTGTCAGCAATGCCAGGATTTCATTGCTTCTTGTAATAAACTTCGTCATCTGATCCGGTGAGAGCTGCTTATGGCTCAGCATTGCCAGGTCATAGAGCTGCTCGCAAATCATCGGTACGTGTTCAGAATCCTTATTTTCGAAAATGTACTGCACAAGATCATTGTTTGCATTCAGAACCAGCGTCTCCTGTCCGCCGAACATCGTCGGATCCATGCCGGCCATACCATACATTTTCATCATATCCTGCATCCTCCGGTTTTCCTCCGAAAGTGTCATCATAGAAGAAATCTTCTCATTTTTCAGCTTCTCTACCTTCACTTCCAAATTGTCCCTGCCCAAAGCCTTGCGGAATATTTCTGTTAAGGTATCCTTTTGCTCTTTCAGCTCTTCTTCAGAAACTTCCTCTTTCATACTTTCTGTCACGTCCGCATCAATGCGCATAAATTTGACATCGTCATGCTTCTGCTCCACATGGCTGATGAAAGCGGAATCAATGTTATGTTTTAGAAGAACAGCATCCATCCCCTGCTCTTTAAACATGTTAATATACTGGCTCTGCTGCACTTCATCTGTGACATAGTAAAGCTTTGTCTTTGGCTTTTCCTCGTTTGTCTCGTCGTTCGTTTCACTCTCTGCCTTCGTATCTTCCTTTTTATTTTCCTCTACGAAATCTTTAAAGGTAAGGTACTTGTTATCAAGATTCTTATACAGCATATAGTCCATCATCTTATCGCTGAACTTTCCATCCTTGATACATCCAAATTTGATAAATGGGCTGATGTCATCCCAGTATTTTTCATAGTTTTCACGATCTGTTTTGCACATGCCTGAAAGCTTGTCCGCTACCTTCTTTGAAATGTATTCGGAAATTTTCTTCACGAATCCGTCATTCTGGAGCGCGCTTCTCGATACGTTCAGCGGAAGATCCGGACAATCAATCACGCCTTTTAAGAGCATCAGGAATTCCGGTATTACTTCTTTAATATTATCTGCGATAAACACCTGGTTGTTGTACAATTTAATCGTGCCCTCGATCGAATCATACTCCGTATTGATCTTTGGGAAATACAGAATTCCCTTTAAATTAAACGGATAATCCATGTTCAGATGAATCCAGAACAATGGCTCCTTATAGTCCAAAAATACCTTTCGGTAAAATTCCTTATATTCCTCATCGCTGCACTCATTCGGATGCCTGGTCCACAGAGGATGGATGTCGCTGATGGAAACCGGGCGTTTGTTGATTTTTACCCTGTCCTTCGCAGGCGATACTTCCACGATCTCTTTCTCGCCGTTTTCATTTTCCTTCTCTTCCGTCTTAGCTTCCTCATGAATATGCTCGACTACCACATCCTCTTCCGTCAGCTCGCTCTCATCAATCGTCTCATACTGCTGTTCTGCTTTCTCATTGGAAAGAAAGATCTCTACCGGCATGAAAGAACAGTATTTCTCCAGAACCTCTCTCATGCGGTACTCATTTGCAAATTCCAGGCTTTCTTCATTCAAAAACAGCGTAATTTCCGTACCTGTCTCTGTCCTGCTTCCGTCTGAAATCGTGTACTCCGTACCTCCATCGCACTCCCAATGTACCGGTACTGCCCCTTCCTTATAGGAAAGCGTATCAATGTGTACCTCATCCGCTACCATAAAAGCGGAATAAAATCCCAGTCCGAAGTGGCCGATCATCTCATCGTCATTGGTCTTGTCTTTGTATTTCTCAAGGAAATCTGTAGCGCCTGAAAAAGCGATCTGTGTAATATACTCTTCCACTTCCTCTGCCGTCATTCCAAGACCCGTGTCAATAAATTTCAAAGTCTTTTCTTCCGGGTTTACGACAACCTCTACTTTTGCCTTGTACTTTTCGGGAAACGTGTACTCTCCCATCATCTCCAGCTTTTTCAGCTTCGTAATGGCATCGCATCCGTTTGATACCAGCTCGCGGGCAAAAATATCATGATCCGAATACAGCCATTTTTTTATAATTGGAAATATGTTTTCACTGTTAATGGATAAACTTCCTGTACGATTACTCATAGCAAACACTCCTTTGAATATTTTTTTGTTCATTAGAACTTAGTTTAATACTCTGTAACAGAAATGTCAAGATAAAATTAGCACTCATTTTAAGTGAGTGCTAATAATTCATGAAAATTTTCAGGAAGTGTGCATAAAACATAAAATAAGTTGGCTCTTGAATCCTGCTGCCGAATATGCTATATTAGAGCTATAAAAAGGGAAAGCCATAGAAGCGGCTACCCCTCCGAAAAACAATACTTAATGCTTTACAGCATCAGCCGTCATCTATTCGCAGTAGTTGGCGGCTATTTCTTTCCCTTAAAAATCTGATAAAACAGACTAATAAGGGCAACAAGAAACGTACAGAACAAAAAGAAATCCTGATATGTAATCATTGTATCGCCCTCCTTTCTTTCGTCTAGAGGGCTGTAATACCCTCCGAAAAACACAAGAGGGGTAAAGCCGCCTTTGGCTCTATGGTTTCCCATGAATGAAGTATAACATACATTTCCTTATCAGACAATTACAATATACCGTTTTCTCCCAATAGCTTGCATCACGTAATCAAAAAACAACACTTTACATCGGAAACGCTTTTCGTTATACTGAATAAAATCCACTGATTCAGCAAAAAAATATATAAGGAAAGGAATTCGCCGCTATGGAATCGAAAAGAAAATTCTCCGGCATCTCCGGCAGCACTTTAAAAATCATAGCCATCGTAAGTATGTTCGTCGACCACATCGGGGCCGCCGTACTGGAAAAAGGGCTTCTTGTCTCTTCCCAGGTACAAAATAATCCTGTTCTTTATGACAGACTCCATTCGATAGACCATGTTCTGCGGCTCATCGGACGTCCGGCCTTCCCCATCTTCTGTTTTCTTCTGGTCGAGGGGTTTTTACATACGAAAGATACAAAGAAATATGCCCTGCGGCTTTTTCTCTTTGCATTGATCTCTGAGATTCCATTTGATCTGGCAATTCTGGGAAATATTATGGACTTCCGCGCGCAGAATGTATTTTTTACGCTTTTGATCGGACTCCTGGTCATGATGGGAGCTTCTTATTTTTCAAAAAACGTATGGCTGCAAAGCCTGATTTTCGTTCTTGGCATCGGGGCGGGCTATTTTCTCCATACAGATTACGGATTTAAAGGCGTTCTGCTCATCGAGCTTTTATATTTCTTCCGCTACGACAGGAAATCCCAATGTATTGCCGGGGCATGTGCCTTTAGCTGGGAAGCCACGGCGCCGCTTGCTTTTCTGCCCATCCTGGCCTACAATGGAAAACGGGGGCTGTCCCTGAAATACTTTTTCTATCTGTTTTATCCGGTACACCTGCTGATTCTGGCTGGTATCGCAAGATACTGTATGACGCTGTAAAAAACGGACGAAAGAAAAGCGGCAGAAGCTATGCTTCTACCACCAGATATTTTCCGCTTGGCAGCTTAAATACTTCGGACGCCTCCTCCAATTCGTCCGGCGACAGTTCCGACGCATCCATGCCGCTCTCCTCGAAGTATTCCCTCACTTCTTTCAGCGAGTTCAGAACTACCGCCAGGTTATCCTCCAGAAATTCCTCCGCCTCTTCTGCATTTTCCGCCACCTTTTCATCAAAAAGCTGGCTCTGATTCTTTAAAAACGTCTCCACGCATTCTTTGCTGAACATTTTTCTTCCTCCTGTCTTTACAAATTTGCACTCTTAAATTATATTTTCACGGTCTCAGCAGCAAGTGCTTCGACCTGTTCTGAATCGTTACAATTTTCCAATAGTTTCTTTAACACCTTCAGCACCCCATCCTCCGTGTGCTTTCCGGCGATATGCTTTGCCCCGGCTTTCACGGCCTCGGCCGCATTTTCCACCGCATAGCTCTCTCCCGCAGCGCGCAGCATACCGAGGTCATTCATATTATCCCCAAACGCCATTGTCTCCTCCGGCAGAATATGAAGCGTTTTCTGAATCGTCCGCAGGGCATTTCCCTTATCCGACTCCAGATTCATAAAATCCAGCCAGATGTCGCCCGCAATCGCTACATTCAGCCTGTTCCTGTATTTTTCAAGAAACTCCGGCGCCAGTTTTTCAATGCCATGCTTTTTATAAACCGCACATTTGATAATCTCGATCGGCGCTTTCAGTACATCCTCCACATGATGTACATCATAATGATAGCCGTTGATCAGAAAATCATCCAGCTCTTCGCTTTTCTGCTCCAGATAGCATTCTCCCTGCCTGGTAGAGATCACGATATAGCAGTCGGGAATGGTCCGGACTTTTTTCACTACTTCTTCCAAAAGCTCTCTGTTCATAAGTGAAGCGTAGATTTCCTTCCCGCAATACATGATACTGGCGCCGTTATCTGCAATAAAATAAATATCATCCTTCACCGGATGAAACAGCTTTCGCTGACTGGCGTATTCCCGTCCGCTCGCCGCCGCAAAAACGATTCCCTTTTTCTTTAACTGTTTAATCACCTCAAAAATCTCCGGATTAATTCTGTCCGTACCTTCTACCAGCAATGTCCCGTCAATATCCGATGCAATCAGTTTTATCATATTTTCCTCCTTCTCATAAATGTTCTGTAACCAGGGGCTCTATCTCCAAAGGACGTCCTGCAATCCAGTCCGCATCATTTTCTTCAAGCTCTTCTCTGGTGCGGAATCCCCACAACACGCCGACTGTAAACATTCCCGCTGCTTTTCCAGTCCGCATATCCGTGTCTGTATCCCCTATGTAAAGACATTCTGACCTTTTCACGCCAAAATATTCCGCGATATGCAATGCCCCGGCGGGATTTGGCTTTCTGGGAATCTCTTCTGTCTGCCCCTGCACGTAATCAAAATATGCTTTTCCGAAAAGCCTCTCGACGACGTCCACCGCCTGTGCGTGAGGCTTATTGGAAAGTACGGCGAGCTTCATACCCTGCCGTTTCATTCTCTCCAGAAGAGGAAGGATTTCATCATAAGGCCGTACATGATACATACAGTTTTCGCTAAAATACATCCGGTACAGCCGCTGCATTTCCTCAAATCTGCTGCATGTTTCATCTCCGCTGGCTCTCAGGCAGCGCCTGATCAGCTCCTTTGCGCCGTCTCCCGCAAAGATTTTAAACCGCTCCGCCGGCTGCTCCGGCAGCCCAAGCCTCCGAAGCGCGCAATTTGCCGAGTACGCCATAGAATCTACCGTATCTGCCAGCGTCCCATCCAAATCAAAAATTCCTGCTTTATACATAAAAGTATTCTCCATTCGTAACTGTTCAGTACCTTCACAGTTCCGATGCAAAAATCCATGAAAATCGTCTTCGACGATGGGATTTTTGCACTCTTGAATCATGTTTTCACGGTCTCAGCAGCAAGTGCTTCGGCCCGTTCTGAATCGTTACCTCCATTCTTTTCATTTCTCATGTCATAAACTGCTTTTGTCCCTGGCGTCACAAAAATGTCAGGGACAAAATGCCCTACAGATTGCTTCGCACTTCGTGCTTCCACAATCCTGGCATTCTGAAAACATTATAACACAAAATCTGCAAAATATGAGGGGTAGATTTGCATATGCCGATAAACATCTCCTTCCTTGACTTCCCTTGACAAGAATGCTATCATAAATCCTGCTATCTGCAAGATTTATTAATTTTAGAAGCATCCTTTTTTGAAGAGGTGAACTTATGCTATTTTACGATTATCTCACAGATTTTATCTTTGTCGAAGATATTCCAAAGAAAGCAGACATCATTTTCGTCCCCGGAGGCGGCTATGGGGAAATTGCTGAAAACGCCGCGGCGCTTTACCATGAAGGGTACGCCCCATTCATTCTGGTGTCCGGAAAATACAGCATCACAGACGGACGCTTTACCGGAGCCATATCTCCTGCCCGTTACCGGAAAAATACCTATGAGACGGAATGTGAATTTCTGACGGATATTCTGCACAAAAACCAGGTTCCTTCCGAAGCTGTTTTACAGGAATGCCATGCCTCTTACACCTATGAAAATGCCATCTATTCCCGAAAAATGACCGATGCGCGAAAGCTTTCTGTGCAGACCGCCATTATTTCCTGTCAGGCGTATCATGCCAGGCGGTGTCTCCTTTATTTCCAACTGCTCTATCCTGAGACACATTTCCTGGTATGTCCTGCCGTGACCAGAGGCATTTCCAGAGGAAACTGGCAGGACGACCCTGAGAAAATCGACCTGGTTCTGGGAGAGGTGGAACGGTGCGGCAGTCAGTTTCACGACATCTTGAAAAACCGTTTAAACAATGATATACTTTAAGTCGCGGTTTGAAGAACCGTATTTTACCAAAGGAGACTTCGTTTATGAAACGTAAAGCACTAAAGGCCGCTTTTCCCCTGACGCTTCCTGTCATGGCGGGTTATCTGTTTTTAGGTCTTGGATTCGGAATCCTTCTTGCAAGCAAAGGATTTTCTTTTCCGTGGGCTATTTTCATGTCTGTCATTATCTATGCCGGTTCCATGCAATATGTTGCCATTGACCTGCTGGCTGCCGGAGCTTCTTTTATCACAACAGCCATCATGACCGTCATGATACAGATTCGCCACTTATTTTACGGTCTTTCCCTGATTGTAAAATATAAAAACGTAGGAAAGAAAAAATGGATGATGATTTACGAGCTGACAGACGAGACTTATTCTCTGATCGCCACCAGCGAACCGCCAAAAGATGTGGATGCAGGATGGTTTTACTTTTTTATCTCCCTTCTGGATCACTCTTACTGGATTTGCGGCTGTACCCTCGGAGCGCTGTTCGGCTCCCTGGTAAAGTTCAATACCAAAGGCGTAGACTTCGTTATGACCGCCCTTTTTCTTGTACTTTTCGTCAATCAGTGGCTGGATACGAAAGAACACCGCCCGGCGCTCATCGGCGTGGCCTGTTCTGTGCTGTGCCTGATCGTTTTCGGCGCAGATAACTTCATCGTCCCGGCGATGCTGTCCATCCTGGCAATTTTAAGCATTTTCAGAAAAACACTGGATAAGGAGGAACCAAACCATGCGGATTCCTGATTCACAGGCTTTCATTATGATTTTTATTATGGCAGGCGTCACATTTTTTATCCGTGTACTGCCCTTTTTGCTGTTTCCGGGGAATAAAAAAACCCCCTCTTACATACTCTATCTTGGGAAAGTGCTTCCTTATGCAATCATCGGTATGCTGGTGGTCTACTGCCTGAAAGACGTCTCCCCTCTCACCGCTCCTTTCGGTCTGCCAGAGCTTGTAACGGCAGCCGCCATCATTACCGTACATCTCTGGAAACGAAATACACTGCTCAGCATCGGCGGCGGTACGCTGCTTTACATGTTTCTGGTTCAGTGCGTTTTTTAAATTTTTCCCCTTTTCTTTTTACCCAAAAAGTATTACAATAGTTCTATCCCATTTGAAAGGAGTCAAATTATGGCAAAAGGTCATGGAAAATTCATATGCGCCGCACTCATCGGCGCTGCTGTCGGCTGTGGACTGGCATATTTAAATAAATGCAGAAAAGAAGAATCCTGGGATGAGGATTTCGATGATTTTCAGGATGAAGATCCTGAAGATGAAAAAGAGGCTACGGCTTCCAGAGAATACGTTACGATTCCAAAAGAAGCGGCAGAAGCAGTAAAAGACGCCGCTCAGGATGTAGCGAAAACAACGGTCGACGCTGCCAAAAATGTAAAAGAGGATTTGGCAGACGCAGCCAAAGACGTGAAAGACGGGGCTGTGGATGTGGCGAAGAAAACAGCGGACGCTGTATCTGAGACGGTTGAAAAAATGCAGGGCGAGACCAAAAAAGAGAAATAGCATATCCTGTCATCACGGGAATCAGCAGGAGGGAGCCATGAGCTCCCTCCTATTGATTTAATCTTTCCTCCCTTACCTGCATAATAGCAAAGCCCAGAAGATTCTGACCCTTCCACTTGTGCATATCAAAACGGGCAGGGTCATACATTGATAATCCAATGCCCCAAATTTTATCATGAACGGCACACTCAGCTAAAATTGCCATGCCTGTTCCCTGAAGCTTAATCGCCAGGTCTGCATTTTGCGTAAACTTGGCAATTAAGCCGCGGTACACAACGATTTGGCGGATTCCGTTCCAAACAGATTCTTCGTAGTTTGCCACCTGTCTCCCATATTTTTTAATTTTAGCCACATCATCCTCCGCCAAAATCTTCTGCGCCGTTTCAAAATCCTCAAATACAGCGGCTTTCTCATACATCATATATTGCTCCATCGAAGAAAACCGGATACCGCCATATTCAAATACAGACGGATACCAATTACTGAGCCAACCGTTCTCCTCATCCGGATTATGAAAACAAATCATCTGCTTCACACTTCTCCCACTTTCTTTACAGCAAGCTCCAAATCCAAATCATGAAGTCCCGCATAAGCGCCTTTCAGATAGTCCAGTGGCACTTTTTCAATCAACTCCCGGCTTGGAATGTTGTATTTCCATTGATACAAAGCATAAAATTCACCAATCCAATCGGGGATAAACCCCTTCAAAGCCGTACCTTTTTTCAGTTCATAGCAGTCTGTCTGCACGAAATATTGCCACAAATCCTGTGCGTTCATAGTGCATACATACGCCTGCGCTTCATCCACATATTTCCTTGTTTTGCTTTTCATATATGAACGGATGAAATCTTCTGTATCCATATCAGGATAAGTTGTTGCCACAAAGTCAAACAACTTTCCCTGATTTTCAGTCACATCGTCTAAATATGCTCTTGAATAAGCCTCCATACAGTTTTACCTCGCTTTTCAAAGTAAGGTGCTGAACACCTTTGTTACACGGTTGCGGTCAGAATCAATCAGTTTACGCATATTCTCACAGGCTGAAATATCACGCGCATCCTTTTTTGAGCTATGCTATTATGAAGATGTGATAAAATAGACCTGAGAATACAAAAGTGACTGAAATCAGAAAAACCGCCGGAATACAAGGAGTATGTTGAACATTGGATGCAGGATCCTTTTATTTCCTATGTTTTTGTCTTTTCTTCAAAACGCAGGACAGCCCTGAATTCTTTTGAGTATATGGGAACACAGGCATCCAAGACCGGACAAGCGTTTTCTTTTCGGATTCATATTCTTTTAAAACTGACTGTTTGTGAATGGAATTTACTGTCTCCACACATCCCGCAGCCGTTCTACTGCACTCCGTATCTTCTCCTCTTCCATATTCGCATATCCCAGAAGCACCGTGGCTTCTTCCGGCTCATGTCCGATGCAGTAGTCCGACAGGCCGTAAACTTTCACGCCCGCTTCTTTTGCCCTCGAAACCGCCTCCGCCTCGCTTATACCATTCGTAAAATGCAGAAGCAGGTGTACGCCTGCGTTTTCACCGGAGACCTTGCAGATGTCTGAAAGGCTTCCAAGCTCCTCCAACAGCACATCATGACGGCTTTTGTAGAGCGCGCGCATCCGGTTTAAGTGGCGCTCGTAATGCCCTTCATTCAAAAATTTCGCGATAATCATCTGATCCACTTTCGACACTGTGGAAGAAAAAATCCGTCCCCGCTCATGATAAAACTTCATCAATGCTTTCGGCAGTACCATATAGCTGATTCGAATCGAAGGGGCAATCACCCGTGAAAAGGTTCCCAGATAAATCACTTTCCCTTTAGCGTCAAACCCCTGAAGCGCCGGAATCGGTTTTCCTTTATAACGAAATTCACTGTCATAATCATCCTCTATGATGTAGCGCCCCTCTGCTTTCGCCGCCCAGTCCAGAAGCTGCATCCGCCGTCTCACAGGCATCACGATCCCCATCGGATACTGATGCGACGGCATCACATAGGCAATATCCGCCTCGCTTTTCGAAAGTTCCTCTACATACATTCCATTCTGGTCCATTTCCACAGCGATCATGGATTTCGTCATAGACTGCAAGACACGGTATGCCCTTTTATAAGTAGGATTCTCCATCGCCACCACCCGCCGGTTTCCCAGAATATTGGATAAAAGCATCAAAAGATAATCACTTCCCGCTCCCACGATAACCTGATCCGGAGTACAGGACACGCCCCTTGCATGATGCAGATAAGAGGCAATCGTCGTCCGCAGAAATTCTTCCCCCTGAGGGTTTCCCAACTGAAAGAATTCCTCATCCTTTTCCATCAGAATCCCTCTCGAAAGCTTTCTCCAGGTATTGTGCGGAAAACTGTTCAGGGCAATGCCATTCGGTGAAAAGTCAAACACATACTTCTCTTTTTTCTCACTTTGCCGTACTTCCATCAACACCGCCTGATTCTCCAGATGCAGCAGTCCGTCTAACTGACACACGAAATACCCCCTGTAAGGAACCGCTTCGATATAACCCTCTGACAGAAGCTGCTCATAGGCGAGCTCCACCGTGCTGCGGCTCACCTGAAGATGTTTTGCCAGCATTCTCGTAGAGGGCAGCCTTTCTTCAAAAGGCAGCCCTCCATTTTTGATTTCTTCTTTTATATAACCATAGATCTGTTCATAGAGAGGTCTGGACGCCTTCGCATCCAGACTGATCGTTAATTCATTCATGGCACTCCTGCTTCGGCAGGCGGAACGAACTTTTCAAAGATACGATACGGTTAAAGACCAGCGCATCCTCTTTGGAATCCTTTGCATCCACACAAAAATATCCCTGGCGCACGAACTGGAAGCTGTCGTATGCTTTTGCACCCGCCAGTCCCGGCTCTACATAGCACTGCCGGATTTCCAGTGAATTGGGATTCAGGTTCAGACTTCCGTCCTCTTTATTATAAACACCCTGCTCCTCATCAATAATATTCTCATAGAGACGTACTTCCGCTTTCAGCGCCGTCGGCGCCGCTACCCAGTGAATGGTACCTTTTACCTTCCTTCCGGTAAAGCCTGTGCCGCACTTCGTCTCCGGATCATACGTACAATGGATTTCTGTAATCTTTCCATCCTCATCCTTCTCATAGCTTACGCATTTCACAAAGTAGGCTCCCATCAGGCGCACCTCATTTCCTGGGAAAAGCCGGAAATATTTTTTCGGCGGCTCCTCCATAAAGTCCTCCCGGTCGATATAAAGCTCCCTGCAAAACGGAACCTTACGCTTGCCAAGCTCTTCATTTTCCAGATTATTGTCTACCTCCAGATACTCAATCTGTCCTTCCGGATAATTGTCAATGACCAGCTTCACCGGATCAAGCACTGCCATCACACGAGATTTCTTCAGCTTTAAGTCCTCACGGATGCAGTACTCCAGCATTGCATAATCCACGGAACTCTGCGCCTTGCTGACGCCGCACAGCTCCACGAACTTCTTAATCGCCTCCGGCGTGTAACCGCGGCGTTTCAGCGCCGCAATGGATACAAGTCTTGGATCGTCCCAGCCGTCCACGATGCCGTCCTCCACCATTTTCTTGATATACCGCTTTCCGGTTACCACGTTGGTAAGATACAACTTCGCAAACTCAATCTGTTTCGGCGGCTTCTCATACTCCAGCTCACGCACGACCCAGTCATAAAGAGGTCTGTGGTCTTCGAATTCCAGCGTACAGATAGAATGGGTCACGCCCTCTATGGCATCTTCTATCGGATGTGCGAAATCATACATCGGATAAATACACCATGTATCCCCGGTCCTGTGGTGATTCATATGCGCCACACGATAGATAATCGGGTCACGCATATTGATATTTGGAGACGCCATGTCAATTTTCGCGCGAAGCACCTTCTCTCCATCCTGATAAACGCCATTTTTCATATTTTCAAACAGCTCCAGATTCTCCTCCACGCTTCTGTCACGATACGGGCTGTTCTTTCCCGGCTCGGTAAGCGTTCCCCTGTACTCACGAATCTGCTCTGCCGTCAGGTCGCACACATAGGCTTTTCCCTTCTTAATCAGCTTTACCGCCGCTTCATACATCTGTCCGAAATAGTCTGATGCAAAAAACAGCCTGTCCTCCCAGTCGGCTCCCAGCCACTGAATATCTGCCTTAATAGACTCCACAAACTCAGATTTCTCCTTTGTGGGGTTCGTGTCGTCAAAACGCATGTTGAACTTTCCGTTATATTTCTTCGCCAGTCCATAATTCAGTAAAATAGACTTTGCGTGTCCGATATGGAGATAGCCGTTTGGCTCCGGTGGAAAACGGGTACACACGGTATCACAATGCCCTTCCGCCAGATCTTTCTCGATCATCTGCTCAATAAAATTTTTACAAACTACTTCATTTTCCATAACGTGCCTCCTGATTTCTTTTTCTCTTATCGAAATGGAACTTGCCATCCCTTCTCAAAAACCACTTTAGCTAATATCTTAGCATAAAACACAATAATTGACAATCTGAGAATTGCTATACGACAAAAAAAATGATACACTGATGTTACAAATGCAAAAGATAACGGGGCATACACTACGCTCCATATAAGCGGAGGATCACCATGTACTATTTTATCGTAAACCCAAAAGCAAGCTCTGGCAGAGGCATGAAAAAATGGAAGCGCCTTGCCGCGCTTTTGGACAAGCACCAGATTCCCTATAAGGTTTCTTTCACCAAGCAGGCCGGCAGCGCCATCGAATACGCACGCTCCATCACATCAAGGGGAGAAAATCTCATCCTGGTCGCCGTGGGGGGCGATGGTACGGCAAATGAAGTGTTAAACGGTATCTGTGATTTTGTACATACGACTTTCGCCTATGTCCCCGCCGGCTCCGGAAACGATCTGGCGCGCTCCCTGAATCTTCCTACGGACCCGGAAGCCGTCTTACGTCTGCTTCTGCACCCGCAGGCCGTCCGCTCTCTGAATATCGGATGCGCCCAAAGCGGCCATGTTTCCAGACGTTTTCTCGTCAACTCCGGCATTGGTTTCGACGCCGCTGTCTGCCATGAGGCCCTGAATTCCCGGATGAAAAAGTTTCTGAACCGGTTTCATCTTGGAAAGCTCACGTATCTTGGCATCGCCTTAAAGCAAATCATTCTTTTAAAGGGTGTCCAGGCCAACCTGATTTTAGACAGCGGGCATGAAATTTCCTTTCCGAAAATTTTTTTCTGTATTTTTATGAATGGAAAGTATGCCGGAGGCGGCTTCAAATTTTGCCCGGACTCCCTGCCGGATGATGATCTTCTGGATGTTTGTCTGGTGGAACAGGTTTCGAAGCTTAAATTTCTGCGCGTACTTCCCTCGGCATTTTCCGGAAAACATACCGGCATAAAGGAAGTGCATCTTTACCGCTGCCGCAGGGCGCATATAAAAACCCCCCGTCCGCTGGCTGTCCATACGGATGGGGAGTCCTTTCATTTTCAAAATGATCTTACGCTGTTCCTTCTGGATTCCCGGCTGAAAATGATTGCCCCGAAATCCAATTAATTAAACCCGACAAATTTTTGCGCAATCTTGTATGCTGTCACGGATACCTGCCGGCCGCCTTTTCCCGGCAGGTTCATTGTCTGACCCATGATACCTCTGCGCAGCTTGTGATAAAGGGAAAAATCTGCTTTTTTCAGATACTGCCACAGCTCTTTTTTCTTTTCCAGAGCTTCCTCCGTACCGGAACGAATCAGCATGATGGAAGAAACCGTCGTAATAATATCCAGATAGCTTACCATATATTTTTTCAGCTTCTTATTCGCCACCTTCCGTCCGGCCAGGGTATCGATCATGATCTTATTTACCCGAATCTGCTGATCGATCCTGCCAATCATCACCGACTCGTTTACCGACTGGTCATCCCGCCCGATAAAATAGTGGTAAAAAATCTCATCCATATAATACATGTTCTTTACATATGGAAATGGCTGAAACGCAAACAAATTATCCACATAAAAGGTATGTTTCGGCAGCTCCAGTCCACATTCCTTTAAAAGCTTTGTCCGATAGATCAGCGAGTGCATCAGCAGATAATGCCCGATCCGCAGACGATGCACCTCGTCCCAGGTAAACACTCTTCCCTGCGGCAGCTCGGAACGGTAGCGCATGACCTTCTTGCGCTTTACCCCCACCTTATCATAAATAAAATTGCTGATAAACATATCCACCGTTTCAGGGCCGCCCGCCAGTTCTTTTAAGGTATCTAAAACCTTCGGATACGCTTCCGCATCCACCCAGTCATCGCTGTCCACAACTTTAAAAAACAATCCGGAAGCATTACGGATTCCGGCATTGACTGCCTCTCCGTGTCCCCCGTTTTCCTGATGGATTGCTTTCACGATTCCTGGATATTTCTTCTCGTACGCATCCGCAATCTCTGCGGTACGGTCCTTTGAGCCATCATTTACAATCAGTATTTCCACATCTTCCCCTCCTGAAAGAAGGGATTCCACGCATTTTTCCATATAATTTTCGGAATTATAGCACGGAATTGCGATCGACAGTATCTTCATAGGTTACCTCCAATATTTCATATACGCCCCAAACGCCGACGGAATGGGGTATGCCCTTTTTGTATCCTCCGGTTCCACGAAAATCATATCCTCCGCTTCCCCGCCGCTTATTTCCTCTACTCGTACCACATAACCTGTCATATGCCACTCGATATGGCTGAAAATATGCTTTGCCTCTCCCAGCTCCTGTATACGAATCGGAGATAAATGCTTCTTTTTCACATACTCCAGCACCTCGTCCTGTGATAAATGCCCTTTCAGATTTGGCAGCTCATACAGTCCTGCCAGAAGCCCTTTCTCCGGCCGTCTGCAAATGGCCGTCCGTTCATTGTCACGAATCAGAAGTACGGTTCTCTTTTCGATTTTCCTTTCCTTTTTCGGCGCTTTTTTCGGAAAATCCAGCACCCGGCCTTTCTCTCTTGCCATGCACTGACTCTTCAGCGGACACTGGTCACATTTTGCCATCCCGTTTGGAACACAGACCACGGCTCCCAGCTCCATCAGCGCCTGGTTAAAATCCCCCGGTCTGTGTTTCGGCATAATTCCTGCCAGCTCTTTTTCCCAGCGGTTTTTTACCGACTGTTTTAAGATATCATCCTCACACATCGTCACTCTGGAGAGCACCCGCAGCACATTTCCGTCCACTGCCGGAACCGGAATTCCAAAAGCGATCGAAGCAATGGCTCCCGCCGTGTAATGTCCGATTCCCGGAAGTGAGAGCAGAGCTTCATAATCCCCCGGCATCCTGCCGCCGTAATCTTTCTCTATCATCTGCGCGGCCTTCTGCATGTTACGCACCCGGTTATAATATCCAAGCCCTTCCCAGAGTTTCAAAAGCTGATCCTGCGGGCATTCTGCCAAACTGCGGATTTCCGGAAGAGCCGCCGTAAATCTCTCGAAAAACGGTTTCACCGCCTCCACTCTGGTCTGCTGAAGCATGATTTCCGACACCCAGACCCGGTAGGGGGAAGGATTCTCCCGCCACGGAAGGATTCTGGCGTTTCCATCGTACCATTTAAGCAAAGGAACCGCAATTTCTTCTAACATGTTTTCTACCTCTTTTTCTTTGAATACCTCCGAAATACTCTGTCAATAATAACAGATGACCGGCATTCCACTGTAAATATTTTCGTAGATTTCTGCCGCTGCCCCTGTCGGGAGATTAATACATCCGTGAGAGCCGCTGTATTGATAGATGCTTCCCCCGAAGCTGCCCCTCCAGTTGGCGTCATGCAGACCGATTCCTCCGTTGAACGGCATCCAATAGGAAACATTATTCTCATAATCAGCGCCTTTCAGAACAGCAGGAGACTTTTTATAATAAATCGTATAAGTTCCGGGCGGTGTTCGCCTGGACGGATCTGTATAGGTTCCAGAAACCATCTCCGTACTCACAATTTCATTTCCTTCCATGTACATCCACACGTGCTGATTCGTCAAATCCACTTCCACATAGCTCTCTCCCAGATCACTATTCTCACGGCTCACTGCCGTCTGCGCATAAACAGGGACTCTCGTTCTTCTGCTCCCATTATAAATCCACTCTTTTAATTCCTCCGTCTCTGCTTCTCTGTCAATCAGCCACCCGTACCTTCCGCCCTCCACGATAATCTCGGAGCCGTCATGGGTGGTAAACTTTCTTCCCTTTCCATAAGTATCATACCGTTCCGCCAGATAATCCACGTACAGCCCGATCTTTTCTTCATCCAGAGTGACATTTCCTTTTTCATCACAGGAAAGCCATTTGCTGATGATACTCCCATCCAAAATATCCTGCTCCGCTCCAAATTTATAAACAATTCTGCTCTTTGCGAAACGATTCATATTCCTGACCGTTTTATTCAGTAATGGATCGTCCTCTTTAATCGCAGGGGCGGCATAACATTTTTTCTCCTCCAAAGATACCACATTTTCACTCGCTGCGGCCGCCGCTGCGAGAACGCTTTTCAGCCTTTTCTTTTTTATTTTTTTCCCCTGCGTCTCCTTTACGATCTCATAGGTGGTTCCATTAAATTTGATGTGCGCGTCTGTCGGCGCTGTTTCCTGTTTCCTGTCGCAGCATTTCAGCCCACGGATGACCTCGTTCAGCTTTTTCTCGTCAAATTCCGTACTGGATTCAAACTGATACTCACTGGATTTCCAGATGGATACCGGCCACAGATAAGTTTTCTGCTCCTTTTGAAAGCTTTCCACTTCGCCTTTGGAGACATAACGGTATCCAAGCTGCTCTGCCGTGATCGTCTCCCGGTCTCCGCCCCGCTCCTCCAGTTCCATCTGATAATTTTCGACCCGGTCAGAAATCCGTTTCTCCGCTTCTTCGACGGTATGAAAAGACATGTCAATTCCATTCACGAAAGTATTTGGTAAAAACTTATGATGCAGGTAGATCATTCCCGTGACATACACCGCCCCCACCACTGCAAAGACGCTTCCGCCGAGAATCATCCAGAACTTTTTGGACGGAAACGCCTTTTTCTCTGCCGGTTCTATATCTTCCGGTTCGGATATTATCTCCCCGCCTTTTTCCGGCTCCGCTTTTGTCTCCTCACCCTTTTTCGGTTCCTTCTCTGTCTGTCCGGTTTTTTCTGATTGCTTCTCTTCCTGTTTCACTTTTTCTGATTCTGCCTGCTCGGTTTCTAATACCTCCGCCTGTGGCTGCTGCTTCTGTAACTGTCCCTGCTTTTTCACACAGTTCTGCTTTTTCTTCTTCCTCTTTTTCCCTTTTCCCATCTTTTGCCTCTTAACTCTCTACTAATTTTACTTTTCTTTTTATAATAACACTATTGAAATAAATGAAAAAGTGTTTTTTCCTATTTTTAATAAATATTAAGAAACCACCCCGAAAGCAGCTTCACTAATTTGTTACAAAGGTATTATAGCCAAGCCTCCTCAGTACCGCTTCCAGCTTCACGGCATTATCCAGCTTTTCAAACTCGCCTACCATAACTTTATAATAGCCATCTTCCCAGATGATATACGCCGGAAAACCCTGCTGCTGAAGATGATAAAGCAAAGCCTCCGCATTTGCCGGCTGTGCAAACGCACCCGTCTGCACACGGTAGACGAACACTTCTTCCACTTCCTGCCCGGCATCAGCCCCTTCTCTGCTTCTGGTTTCCGGCTCCATCTCCTGTGCCGTACCATTTTCCTGGATTGCCTGCATCAGACCGTTTGCAATCCCCTGTGCCATCGCATCAAAATTTTCATCAAACAGTCTATTGTCCACCTCGCTGTTAATAAATCCCGCTTCCACCAAAACTGCCGGCATATTTGTCCTTCTGAGCACCACGAGCCCTGGCCTCTCTTTTACACCGATGTTGCGGAATCCCACTTGCTCCAGTTCACTGTTGATGTTTTGCGCGATCTCAGATTTGATTCCACTGTCATCATAAACCAGTGTTTCCACCCCGTTATACTGATTCGGCATTGGACTGGAATTTCTGTGAATCGAAATAAAATAGTCAGCTCCTTCCTCGTTTGCAATTCTCGCTTTCTGTAACGGCGTCTGGTAAACGTCCTCCGTCCTTGTGAAAACTACATCCTGTCCGTTGTTTTCTAAAGCCTCTCCTACCGCCAGAGCCAGCCGAAGGTTATCGTCCTTTTCCTGTCTCCCTTCAAAGACTGCTCCGGGATCCTGTCCGCCGTGCCCCGCATCTACCACTATTTTAGCCATAAAATATTCCCCTATGATCTCTTTATCGTTATTGTATGTAAAATCCGGCAAAATGTGCGGGGAATCCTTTCCTGTATCTTTTTTCCTGTTTCCTTTACACAAAAGAGAGCATAGCAGGTATCCTTTCATACCGTCTCGCTCTCTTTCACCTACAAAATCATATAAGAATACGAACTGCTCCGCTCCTCTTACATAGTAATCCATCCAAGTACATTCGCAATCGAACTGAGGAGAATAATCACGATACATACCGGAGCCAGATACCTCATAAACAGGTTATACATACCTTTTCGCTTAAAAGCAGAAGACTGTTCAACTTCCCGTGCAATTCTGTCAAGTCCTACGACACGGGTGATCAAAAGGCAGGTTGCCAGCGCAGCCAAAGGCATCATAAGTGAATTTGTCAGGAAATCAAAAAAATCAAGAATCGACATCCCAAACGGAGCGATAAAGTCCAGTACTCCAAAACCAAGCGCAGAAACCAGTCCAAATACGACAATCAAAGCGCCCATCAGCAACGTAGATTTACGTCGGTTCCAGCCAAACTGATCCTCAAAAGTGGACACGCCGGATTCGGCCAGAGAAATCGCACTGGTCAGCGCCGCAAGCAGCACCAGCAGGAAGAACATCACCCCTGCCCCTCTTCCAAAGCCCATACTTGCAAACACCTTCGGAATTGTAATAAACATCAGCGATGGTCCCGCTTTCAATGTATCTGCGTCTCCTCCGGAAAATGCGAAAACGGCCGGAATAATCATAAGCCCTGCAAGTATGGCGATCGCCGTATCAAATATTTCCACCTGCCCTGTTGATTTTTCAATGTCCACATCTTTCTTTATATAAGAACCGTAAGTATACAAAATTCCCATAGCAATCGACAGAGAATAAAACATCTGCCCCATAGCGGCAACCACTGTCATCCAGGAAAAATTCTCTACGTTCGGAATCAGGAGATATTTCACTCCTTCCCAGGCGCCCGGCCTGGTTATGGAATATCCCGCCACAAAAACAGCCAGTATCACAAGCAAAGGCATCATCACTTTTGAAACCCGCTCAATTCCTTGTTTTACCCCGGCAAAAAGGACGGCTACAACCAGCAGTCCAAAGAACAGAAACCATCCCCCGGCGCCAAAGCCATCTGCAATAAAACTGGAAAAATATCCATCCCCCGCAAGAACTTCTGTACTTCCCCTTAAATACTCAAACAGATATTTAAGCACCCAGCCTCCAATCACGCTGTAATAAGGTACAATCAACATAGGGATCACGGCATTCATCCAGCCTCCGAACCGGAATGGAAAGCTCTTTCCAAATGCCCGGAAAGCTCCCACCGGGCTTCTTCTTGTCATACGTCCAAGCGCAGTCTCAGATACAATCAGCGCATACCCAAACGTCAGCATCAAAACCACATACACCAAAAGGAAAATACCTCCGCCATATTTTGCCGCCAAATATGGAAATCTCCAGATATTTCCAAGACCGACAGCCGAACCTGCAACTGCCAGGACATATCCCAGCTTTCCCGAAAAAGTGCTGCGGGATTTTCCTTTCTCCAAAGAACCCCCTGTACCTTCATCTCTTTTCATCTTCTTTTTCTCCTTCGAATTGTATTCCTATCCCATCATATCATTATTCATCTACATAGACAATTCTTTCTTTTCCATGATATCAGGAAGCGATTCCCCCATTCATACACCTCTATGCCCTAGTCAACATTCATAGCCGCGCGCACAAAAATTTTTACCCTGTCATCGGAAATTTGTTCGATAAATTCTTTTCTCCATTTTTCCGCATCCTCAATCGCTTTCTGCGGCGCTACTTTGCATCCTGATTCCTTCAGTAAATCGGGATGCTGCATGAGAAAGTCATTACGAAGATAATCAAATCCCAGTTCATACATGAGATATTCTATTTTTTCAAAATCATACAGCGTTAATTCTTCTTTTGAAGTCAGGATTTCTTTTTCATGTTCCGGGCATAACGCCAGAAACAGATAATATTCCTTCCTGACTTTTTTCTCCATCATCTTCTCATACACAGCAGGATTCAGTTCTTTTGGAAGTTCTTTTATTGAAATCATGATGTATTATCCTTTTCTTTTATTGAAATTTTCCTTTCATAGTTTTTGTAATTCTTTCCTTCTATTAAACCATATATTTCATATCCCTGTCTATCCTCTTCTGAAATACTTTGCGCGTAAATTCTGGTTTGGCGGGAAGGTTGTGTTCCTTCCGTACGCAGGTCGGGGGGAAACGTATCTCACGCAAACGGGGCAGGGAATTCGGAAACTAACTCCTAAGAAT
>CALCMD010000073.1 GCA_937965795.1 uncultured Lachnospiraceae bacterium
ACCCATCATCTCTACGTGAGCCGGTACGGAAGAAGAACCAGCGAACTGTGCATCGGAGTGCATACGTCCCAAAGTATCTGT
Source organism: uncultured Lachnospiraceae bacterium (assembly GCA_937965795.1). Lineage (GTDB taxonomy): Bacteria > Bacillota > Clostridia > Lachnospirales > Lachnospiraceae > Hominisplanchenecus_A. The sequence continues at coordinate 82 of CALCMD010000073.1, forward strand.
CATACCATAGGAAGCCGGGCCTGCTGCCATGTTGTCCGGATGCAGAGTACGTCCTGTGCCGCCGCCGGATGCTACGGAGAAGTACTTCTTGCCTTTTTCATTACACTCTTTCTTATAAGTACCAGCTACCGGATGCTGGAAACGTGTCGGGTTCGTAGAGTTACCTGTAATGGAAACGTCTACGCCCTCTTTCCACATGATTGCCACGCCTTCCGGAACGCTGTTTGCGCCGTAGCAGTTTACTTTCGCACGAAGTCCTTCAGAATAGGATTTGCGGAATACTTCTTTTACTTCGTTTGTATATGGGTCATACTCTGTCTCCACATAAGTAAATCCGTTGATTCTCGCAATAATCTGCGCAGCGTCTTTTCCAAGACCGTTCAGGATGACACGCAGCGGTTTCTGGCGAACCTTGTTTGCTTTCTCAGCGATACCAATTGCGCCTTCTGCTGCCGCGAAAGACTCATGACCTGCCAGGAAAGCGAAACACTCTGTTTCCTCTTCCAGAAGCATCTTGCCCAGGTTACCATGTCCCAGACCTACTTTACGTGTATCTGCTACGGAGCCAGGAATACAGAAAGCCTGAAGTCCTTCACCGATTGCCGCTGCCGCATCCGCTGCTTTTTTGCATCCTTTTTTGATCGCGATAGCAGCGCCTACTGTGTAAGCCCAACATGCGTTCTCAAAACAGATTGGCTGGATTCCCTTGATCTGATCGTATACGTTCAGACCTGCGTCTTTTGTGATTTTCTCAGCTTCTTCGATGGAAGCGATTCCATAACTATTTAAAACAGAATTGATTTTATCAATTCGTCTTTCATATGATTCAAATAAAGCCATTTCCCGTTACCTCCTCTAAAATTATTCTTTTCTCGGGTCAATAATCTTAACAGCATCTGCTACACGACCATACTGGCCTTTTGCCTTTTCCCATGCAGTGTTCGGATCATCGCCTTTTTTGATGAAATCTGTCATCTTTCCAAGCGATACGAACTGATAACCGATGATCTGATCCTCTGCGTCCAGAGCGATACCGGTTACATAGCCTTCTGCCATTTCCAGATAACGAGGGCCTTTCTTTAATGTGCCGTACATGGTACCAACCTGTGAGCGAAGTCCTTTTCCGAGGTCTTCCAGGCCAGCTCCTACCGGAAGTCCATCCTCTGAGAATGCACTCTGGCTTCTTCCGTATACAATCTGAAGGAACAGCTCTCTCATAGCGGTGTTGATCGCATCACACACCAGGTCTGTATTCAGAGCTTCCATAACGGTCAGCCCCGGTAAAATCTCAGAAGCCATAGCAGCGGAGTGTGTCATACCTGAACATCCAATGGTCTCTACCAGAGCTTCCTGAATAATACCTTCCTTAACATTTAAGGTCAGCTTACATGCGCCCTGCTGCGGAGCACACCAGCCTACACCATGTGTCAGACCGGAAATGTCTTTAACTTCTTTAACCTGAACCCATTTTGCTTCTTCCGGGATTGGAGCAGCGCCATGATGAACGCCCTGTGCCACTGGACACATTTCTTCTACTTCGCGTGAATAAATCATTTTAAGACTCCTTTCAATTATAAATGACTTTATATATGTACACATCAGGTACTCCAAAATACCCATGTCATACTTGTTCTTATTCTCTCACAAATCGACAAATTAGTCTAGCCTTTTTTTATTTTCCGTTTCATCTTCCTGATACGTTCCTTTTCCTCTTTTCCGATTTTTCTGGATTCTGTAATCTTCTGAAGCGTCTTATTGTAGGTAAAGTCATCCAGATGGTTTTGTTTCAGGTACGGCGTCACCCGTTCCGGAAAATTTACATAGTAAATGGACAAAGCCCACGCCACCGCCATTCTGACATAATAATCCTCATGTCTTACACGCTCCAGCAGTTCCAGTGCTTCATCCACTCTATTCTCATCCATATAATAATCCAGCAGCATCACGGCGCCAAAACGAACCACGTAAACCCTGTCATCCTCCAGGCACCGCCTGACAAAGTTCCACATTTCGTCCGCATGGTTCTCCACGGATTTCAGGCTGCTGCAAAAACTGTCGCACACAGCCCAGTTATCTATTTTCGGCAGAAACCATTCCACATAGGAAAGGCGCTCAGAAAACTCCATCTTCGCACAGCCGATCACCATGCCTTTCAGCATGATTTCCTCAAAAAACTCCTCCTGCCCCGTCTCCAGATATTCTCTCCATCTCCCTCCTGCCAGCTTTGCCGCAAGCTTTCGCAGCACGGGAAGTCTTACCCCCAGAATCCTGTCCGGTTTTATATTGGGTATCAGCCTGCTGTTAAACCGCTGATACTCCGGCTCTGCCAGGTAAAACAGCTCCTCTCGTATCTTCGTATCCATTGCTCCTTCCTCCCTTGTATTTCTTTACCCCTACCATACTTTAATTTTGCTCAAATGTAAAGCAGTATCCCTCTTTATTCAAACCGTACAATTTCTTTTTTCAGCCGCTTCATAATTTTCTTTTCCAGCCTGGATATATAAGACTGGGAAATCCCCAGTAAATCCGCTACTTCCTTCTGCGTCCTCTCCTCCCCGTCTCTCGTATCAATACCGAAACGAAGCCTTACAATCGTCTGTTCCCGTTCGCTGAGTTTTCCGATGGCCTTCATCAGAAGTTTCCGTTCTACCTCCATCTCCATGTCTTTATAAATCACATCCTCTTCCGTCCCCAGAATATCGGAAAGCAGCAGCTCGTTTCCATCCCAGTCTACATTCAGCGGTTCGTCAATGGATACTTCCATTTTTGTCTTGTTATTTCTTCTCAGATACATGAGAATTTCATTTTCAATGCACCTGGACGCATACGTGGCAAGCTTAATATTTTTCCCCGGATTAAAGGTATTGATCGCCTTAATCAGACCAATCGTCCCGATGGAGGTCAGATCTTCTACGCCAACGCCTGTATTATCAAACTTCTTTGCTATGTAGACCACCAGTCTGAGATTATGCTCGATCAGCATGGTCTTTGCTTCACTGTTGTGCTCGGATTCCAGATTTTCAATCGCTTTTGCCTCCTGAATCGCAGATAACGGTGCGGGCAGAACTTCGCTTCCTCCTATGTAGTGAATATCATTGCCCTTTCCCATAAGCAGTCTGGGCAGTGTCTGTACAACACGGAATTGAAACTGACGCGGCATTGCAACCTTGATCACCATAATGATTCCCTCCTAATTATCTAAAAGTGCGGGATGCAGAATCATCTGATACTTTCCATCCCTGTTCACAGGCTCCTTACTCACAGCAATCACCGGGCGCTCCCAGCGCCGTGAGTCTCCTTCCTGTCTGATACTCATATAATCAAAAATGATTCCCGGCAGCAATCCGCTGCTTTTCCCAATCGAATGGTAGGGAATATAACATATTTTCGCTTCCTGGTCTAAAATGTCTTTTACAGCGTCATAAGACAGGATGCTCACAGGTTTCCCCGTAACCGGGGCCTTCAACTGATTTCCTGTATCCCGCAGCCCTCTGACACTCACCGTCTTTCCGTGTAATCCCAGAGTAACCTCATAATAATTCTGTACCCCGAACTTTGTGCTCTGATAACCTTTCAGAAGTATCCTAAAAGTCCCTGCGCTTATAAAAGCCAGAACCAACACAGGAAGCGGAAGCCATGAAACAGCCGTCTGGAAGATTCCGCCCATCAAAAAAGCTGTCCCTGCCAAAGTAATTCCGCTTTTGACAAGCATTCTCTTCTGTGAAATGCCAAATCCGACCCTGACCATTAAAAAAGCGGTCACCGCATAGCCTGTAAGCGCAAGAATGGGTATCTTTCGTACAGGGCTTATCATGAGTACGCACGCGCCAGATGCACCCAGGAAAGCCGCCAGAAGCATTCGCAGACGCTTCCTCTCTCTTCTCATAATCTTCCCGGTCATCCAAAGCACGATATAATCCATCACCATGTTTTCCAGAAAGAAAACATCTATGTAGAACTCATAATACACCCGGCACCTCCCCGCGCTTATCTATGAAGCATCGGATTAAGCATTTCCAATTATAAAAGAGAGCCTGTAAAAATTTTGTCAAATACAGGATAGGAAATCCTATTTCTTTTCGACAAGATCTGAGCTTCCAGAAATTTTCCCCGCAGCAAAAAAGGCTTTGAAATCCCCCGTTTCAGGAAATTTCAAAGCCCTTTTTTTAAGATTATTCAAAGATCCCCAGAAGTTCCTTTAGTTTTTGTGCCGGAATCTGCCCCGGCGCCGACGCTTCTCCCACGCTTCCAAACGTGATGGCCGAACCAAAAAGCCGCCCTGTCAGCCTGCTTACCAGCCCCAGGCTTCCCATCGCCATCGTCACTACGGGCGTACTTGTATGAATCTCTTTCATAGCAAGCGTCGCATCTAACAGCGTCAGGACGTCACGCTCTGTCTTTGGCATAACGGCGATCTTGACAATATCCGCCTCCAGTTCCTGCATCTTGCACAGACGCATCAGAATCTCTTCTTTCTTCGGCGTCTTTTCAAAATCATGATTCGAAGCGACTACCTTTACCCCGGAGCGGTGTGAAGCCTCCACCAACATAAATGCAATATCGTCCCCCTGAAAAATCTCTACATCCAGCAAATCGATCAGTCCTGTGGCGATCGCCTGAAAATTGGCATTCAGATACTCTTCCACGTCCATTCGTACGTTTCCTCCCTCCGCTTTCGTGCGGATGGTAAAAAGCAATGGAACATCCCCCAAAATTTTCCGAAGCGATAAAAGCACATCCCGGACTGCCTGTGCATCTGACAATTCCTCAAAAAAATCAGCGCGCCACTCTACCAGATCAAAAGGATGTTCTTTTATCTCCTCTGCTGCTGTACAGATTCCTTCTCTGGATGATGCGGTAATCGGAACGCAGATTTTCGGAACCCCATCTCCTATTTTTACATTTTTTATCTTTACTACAGTACTCATAGATCATTCTCCCCCTACTTCCAATCTTTTGTATCAGCTCTACCACAGATATTACCACAGGAAACCGATAAAATCCATCATCAAAATTTAAATCTTTTGTCTCCGTCCCATATCCAGCCCAAAAACCTTCTTTTCTGTCACCACCTGTCGTTTGGGAATGCAAAGAAGAAATCATTGACACCTCGGATTGCCCGTCCTAAAATAACAGATAAGAGTAACTATTCAGAAATTCCGGAGGTAACTGCAAATGAAAATTACTGGACATACACAACTCACTGGGCTGCTTGGAAGCCCGGTATCCCACAGTATTTCCCCGTTGATGCACAATGAAGCCTTTCGTCTGCTGGGTCTCGACTATGCCTATCTCTGTTTTGACGTAGCGGAAGATTCGCTGCCTGACGCCGTACAGGGACTGCGTGCTCTCGGCGCCAGGGGCTGGAACTGTACCATGCCGGACAAGCAGCGCATGTGTGAACTGTGCGACAGCCTTTCTCCGGCCGCACAGATGATCGGAGCCGTCAATACCGTCGTCAATGCCAATGGCATCCTGACCGGACACAATACGGACGGTGTGGGCTATATGATGGCGGTAAAAGAAGCCGGATTTGACATTATTGGAAAAGAAATGACGCTTTTAGGGGCAGGGGGCGCTTCTACCGCCATCGCCGTGCAGGCTGCCCTGGATGGCGTAAAAACCCTGAATATCTTTAACCGAAGAGGGCGTTCCTGGGAACATGCGGTCAGACTGACTGATACGATCAACGCAAACACGCCCTGTCGGGCCAGCCTTTATGACCTGACAGATTCTGCGTCCCTGGAGAAATGTCTGCGTAAAAGCGCCATTCTTACAAACGGTACTTCCGTGGGTATGGCTCCTCACGAATCCGAATGTATCCTTTCGGATGATTCCCTGCTCCGCCCGGAGCTCATCGTATCGGATATCATCTACAATCCACGAAAGACACGCCTGCTACAGATGGCAGATGCCAAAGGCTGTCCCACCTTCAACGGGCTGTACATGCTGCTCTTCCAGGGAGCGGAAGCTTTTCGCCTCTGGACCGGAAAAGAAATGCCGGTAGACGAAATCAAACATACTTACTTTTCTGTTTCCTGAATCTTCTGTTACGCCAAAAAGGGAACCCATTCACATCCGAAAGGGTTCCCCATTTTTATGCACGCGTTTTATTTTGTATTGTATCCGTCCGGATTCTGGCTCTGCCATCTCCAGGAATCTTCACACATCTCTTCAATGCCGTATTCTGCCTCCCAGCCAAGTTCAGCCTTTGCTTTTGCAGGATCTGCATAACAGGTAGCGATGTCTCCCGGACGGCGCTCCTTCACTTCATAAGGAAGCTTCTTTCCGCAGGCTTTCTCAAACGCATGAAGCACATCCAGTACGCTGTAGCCGTTTCCGGTTCCCAGATTGTAAATATATACGTTCGGTTCATCCTGGAATTTCTGCAACGCTTTCACATGTCCCCTTGCCAGGTCTACTACGTGAATATAATCACGTACGCCTGTACCGTCATGGGTATTGTAATCATCTCCGAATACGCCCAGACATTCTCTCTTTCCAACTGCCACCTGTGCGATATACGGAACCAGATTGTTCGGAATTCCCTTCGGATCTTCGCCGATAAGGCCGCTCTTGTGTGCGCCGATCGGGTTAAAGTAGCGAAGCAGTACCACATTCCACTCAGGATCTGAGATGTGAAGATCTGTCAGCACCTGCTCCAGCATTCCCTTTGTCTGTCCGTATGGGTTTGTAATCTGACCCTTCGGGCATTCCTCTGTAATCGGAATAAACGCCGGATCACCATAAACGGTAGCGGAAGAACTGAAAATAATCTTCTTTACGCCGTGGTTTCTCATGACGTCGCAAAGATTAAAGGTTCCGGTCATATTGTTGTGGTAATACTCCAGAGGCTTCGCCACGGACTCGCCGACAGCTTTCAGACCTGCAAAGTGGATAACGGAATCAATATCCTCTTTATCAAAAATCTCATTCATTGCCTCTTTATCAAGAATGTCCGCCTTATAAAAAGTCACTTTCTTTCCGGTAATCTGCTCTACGCGCTCCAGAGCCTTCTCGCTGGAATTGTAAAGGTTGTCCAACACAACGACTTCATATCCCGCATTCAAAAGCTCAATACATGTATGGCTTCCAATATACCCTGCACCGCCTGTAACTAAAATTGACATTTTAATTCCTCCTGTATCATCTTATATTTTATATCTGTAATCCTTGCTATTATGCGTATTTCGCAACGATTTCTTTCATGATCTCCCATTTTGCTTCCATGTCTGCCACCAGCTTAAACTGGGTTCTTGCACGGTCCAGATTATGGTTTTCTCTATGAATCTTAAAGTATACGTCGCCCTCCAGATAATCCGTCAGGAAACGCATGCCGCACTCATAAGTCATAACCTTCGCACCCATCGGGAGCATCTCGATTTCCTTTGCCGTAAGGCTTCCTTTACATCCCTCAATAAATCCTTTTGTGTAAATATCAAACAAATCCATGCTGCATGTTACTTTGTCCAGATCTACCTCGTCCTCGGCAGCAGTGCTTGCACCGAAGCGGATACTGTCGCCAAAATCATTGATTGCCAGACCCGGCATAACCGTATCCAGATCAATCACGCACAGACCTTTTCCTGTCGCTTTATCAATCATAATATTGTTCAGCTTCGTGTCATTGTGCGTTACACGCAGCGGAAGCTCTCCTGCCGCCTGCAAATCTCCCAGCACATTCGCCGTTTCTTCATGGTCAAGCACGAACTGAATCTCTTTCTGTACGGAAGCCGCCCTTCCCATCACGTCGGCTGCCAGCACTTCCTTAAATCTTGCAAACCTCTTCTTTGTATCGTGGAATCCTTCAATCGTTTCATGAAGCGTTTCAGCCGGATAATCAGCCAGAAGACTTTGAAAATCTCCGAAGGCCAGAGCGCTCGCATAGAAATCTTCCGGTTTTTCTACTGCGTCATAGCTGAACGCATCTTCGATGAAAACATAAACTCTCCAATATTCTCCAATGCTGTCCACATAAAAGTTTTTTCCATCCTTAGTCAGAATGATATTCAAAGTCTCTCTCTCCGGGTCTCCGCCTTTTTCAATAATAATTTTACGAAGGTAAGAGGTCACATTTACAACATTCTCCATCAACTCTACCGGCTTGGTAAAAATTTCTTTATTCATGCGCTGAAGAATATAATATTTCACAGAACCATCTTCCAGACGGCAGGTCACACGGTAAGTATCATTGATATGTCCGCTTCCGTAAGGCTCATAAGACTCCACGATGCCTTCCAAAGCAAACTGCTGGATTGCCTCTTCAATCGCTTTGCATTTCTCATTTCTCGCCATTTTATTTTTCCTCCCATAAGCGCTTTGGATATAAGCCACTGTCTTTCAGCGCTTTAATTGCATTTACTACGAACTCTTTGTCTTCCTTGTAAGTAACTCCGTACCAACGATCCTGTGACTTAAGTACTTCAACGGTAGCTTTGCCTTCATCCAGAAGTTCATTCACGACAGACGGCAGGAAAAACTCACACTTCAACGGATTAGAGGCCATATTCTCCTCCAGGAATTTCGGGAATCTCTCATTCAGCTCTTTTAAGAGGCTTGCAGAAAATCCCCACAAATTCATAGATACGGTACTTCCCGCCGGAATCGTATTCCAGGTAGCTCCGTCATCCTCTGTATAAGCTGCCGTTCCATCCGGCCTGCGTTCAATGTGTGTACGCTCATTAATGTCCGTCAGGAAGTGATTTTCATCCGTCACACAGACGCCTCTTGCCACATGTCCGTTCTCTGTCAGTGTATTCTCCAGAATATATCCTACCATTGCATAACGGTACTTCTCATCGTCCTCATGATTGGAAAGGTAGTCATAAATCATTTTATAAGCATTTTTTCCATAATAATCGTCTGCATTGATGACTGCAAACGGTCCGTCGATTGCATCGATACAGCTTAAGATCGCATGACCGGTTCCATACGGTTTCACACGTCCTTCCGGTACGGAATATCCCTCCGGCAGATTTGTAAGTTCCTGATATACATATTCTACCTGTACATGCTCCTGCATTCTGTCACCGATGACAGCCTTAAAATCTGCTTCGTTTTCCTTTTTGATGATGAACACAATCTTCTCAAATCCCGCTTCTATCGCATCGTAAATGGAAAAATCAATAATGATATGCCCCTCATCATCGATTGGGTCAATCTGCTTCAATCCACCGTAGCGGCTTCCCATTCCAGCAGCCATAATTACTAATACCGGTTTCTTCATATTATCCTCTTATCCTCCTTACTGGCTATCACTTCCAGCCCGTTTTGTTGACACTATTATATCATATTTTTCAAAATCGAAAAGCATTTTTATGAATTTTGCCAAAGTTATCCATAATCGTGCAAACATTAAGGGCAGAAGCCAAAGCCCCTGCCCTTTCTTTTGTTCTACATCTCATACCATATGATTTCATTCGCATCCATCTTCAGATCAAAGCTGGAACCATCGCCACGGTAAACCGTTGTCTCCTGTGGTTCATAGGTATTATTTACCACACAATACTTTCCGTTCTCCACATAAGCGTGAACCTCTACATTATAATTTGAGCTAAACCATCTGTACAGATTCTCTTCATCATGAGAGCTCCAAATGATAGAACGGTATAAGAGACGGCTGTTCTCAAAACTGTATGGCAGTCCGCACATATATACCGCACGGCCTTTTCCAAATTCGTTGACAGAAAGACGCACTCTTTTCCCTTTCTGTACCAGAACTTCCGTATTTTCCAGTGCATAGATACTCTTCAGGTTTTCCCCAAAGTCGATCTCCTCACCGCTATCCTCTGTAATAAAGTGCTCATGCGTTTCCCAGTTGTATTTGTCATATCCAAGCGTAAAGCCTGTCTCCTCCTCTACGCCAAGTACATTTGCAAGCTGGAAGAAGTGTCCATTCGCCTGGTGCGCTGTCGGTTCGCCAATACCGATGAAACCGCCGCCATTGTAAACAAATTTCCGGATGGCAGAGGAAATCTGAGGATTGATCCACCATTCTCCGCCTGTATGCGCAGTATCTGCGTCACCAACGTTAATCACAACATCAATTCCGTCCAGAACCTGCGGATTTTCCTGGATGTCCTGGAAACTAATAAACTTCACATCAAACGGCGCGCCGGAAAGAGCTTCCACAACTCCTGCATAGAAATAGTTCTCTTTCTGGTACAGTGCATGATGTACCATATGATTTCCCCATGCGCGCATCTTACCCCAGCAGTTTAACACCGCTACCGTTTTCACACAATACGGAACGCATCCTTTGATGTTATCATACAGGGTACGGAATTCATCGGTTACAGATTTTACATATGCAAGGAACTCCGGAAAGTCCAGTGCAAGCTTCAGGTATCCGCCGTATCCGATGCGGTCGATCGGCTTACGCAGAATCGCACGCCTTGCCGTTACCCAGTTCACCTTCGCCTCCTTCACCGGATCTCCAGTTTCATTAAACACATCCGGGAAGAAATACGGCAGAAGCCGTCCTTCTGTATATTTTACACCCTCAATATCACTGATCAGGCGGAGTGTGGAACCATTTCCAACACTTCCTACTACCGCATCCAAACCAATCTCTTCAAACCCTTCTACAAAAGGTTCGGTTCCTATCCAGTGATCCCCCAGGAACATCATGGCTTCTTTTCCACACTCATGCGTGATATCCACCATCTCTTTTGCAATCTTTCGTACCTCGCGTCTCTGGAACGCCTGAAAATCCTGGAATTCCTTTGTCGGAATGCGGTACTGATTGTTATAATATCCCTGATCAATAATAAACTCCGGACGGAATTTATACCCTGCTTCTTTCTCAAACTGCTCCAGAATATATGGACTGACAGATGCAGAATATCCATACCAGTCTACATATTTCTCCCGTGCCATCTCGTCAAATATCAACGTAAACTGGTGAAAAAATGTAGTGAAACGAAGTACATTTACATAAGGATGTTCCTCGATAAATTTGCGGAGACGCTTCATGGTATATTCATGAGTTTTCGGCTGACGCACATCAAAGGTAATCTGATGCTCTACATCTTTCCAGTCATTCGTCACCGCGTTGTACATATGTACCGGGTCCCACATAATATATGCCAGAAAGCTGACTGTATATTCATGAAAAGCCTCTGCCTGAATGGTAACGTTACCATCTTCCTCAGAATAGCTCCATTTCTCCACAGGCACTACTTCTCCTGTTGTACGGTCTACGACTTCCCACCAGCGCCTGATATCATCTCTGCTGTTCGGCGTGAGCATATCAGGATAAAGTCCTTTCATCAGATGAATTTTCAATTCACTGCCATCCGCCATATAAAACGGCGTCATGACATACATCTGCTGAATTTCATCAGGATTCTCCATTGCCCACTGATTATCTTTTCTGGTTGTATAGTAAGTGGAATAAATTTTAGCGTCAACATCACAGAGTTCTTTCGGGAAATCTGTACCATCACAATCACGGATAGCATCTGCTCCCCATTCCTCCATCAATTCCAGAGTCTGTGGAATCACATCTAAATCGGTGGGTATCGTCACCCTTCCTTTTTGCTGGTTCATATATAACTCCTCCTGTATATGGGCTTTCCCATTTACTTATATTGTCTATTATAAATCCAAAGCAGGATAAGCAGGCCTGCAAGTCCAACCAACATCGTCAAAAGTCCTGTCGGGCCAACACTCTTCTGCCCCACAACAACCAATGCGATACATGCGATGAACACGACCGCTGCGAGGATTCCCATTAATAATTTTTTTGTATAGTCATTCATACTGCATCCTCCTTAACCTTTCAGTCCACCCACGGTCATACCTTCTGTCAACTGTTTCTGAACACACATATACAAAATCAATGTCGGCAGCATAACGATAACCAGACCAGCATACATTCTTCCGTACTGTACCGCGGATTTCTGAGCAGCCATCAGGTTCATCAGACCTACCGGAAGTGTCTTCAGTGTCGGCTTTGTCAGCATTGTCATAGAAATGATGTACTCATTCCAGAAGGACAGGAAGTTAAACAGGATAATCGTGATGATACTTGGTTTTGCCATCGGGAAAATAACCTGAACCATTGTTCTGAGGTATCCTGCTCCATCCACGTACGCTGCCTCCTCATAATCCTTTGCCAGAGATTTGAAATATCCCGACAACAGATAAATCGTAAACGGAAGCGCCGTAGACGCATAAATCAATGACAATACAAACAGGTTGTTCAGGAAAAATCCATGTCCTACCAGCTTCTGAAGGAAACCATCCGCATCAACCAGCATCAGGAAGATCGGTACAACAATGTAGTTTACATTGATAAACAGACCTGCCATAAACAGAATATTCCAGAACTTGCTGCCTTTAAATTTAAATCTTGCCAGTACATAGGCTGCCGGAAGTGAAATAACAATCAACAGTATAATGCCGAGCGCTGTTACAATGACAGAATTCAGCATATAGGAACCCATATCCGCTTCCTGCCATGCCTGAACAAAGTTCTCAAAATGGAGACCATTCGGAAGCGTCCACGGACTTCCGTAGAACTGTGCGTTCTCTTTAATGGAAGCCATAAATACCCAGGCAATGGGGACGATGATCGTAATGGCCAGAATAATCAATACGATATATATGCCAAGCTTTCCTGCCTTTGATGTCTCTTTAATTGCTCCTGTATCTTTCTTACTCATGATCCATCCCCCCTTAAAATTCAATCTCTTCACGTTTCGTAACAGCGTTCACGATTCCCGCAAGTGCAAAGGAGAAGATAAATACTACAGAGCCAATCGCCATACCGTAACCATACGAAGAGTTCGTGTATGCTTCCTGGTACATGTAGCTCAGGAACACGTGAGAAGATCCATTCGGATTTCCCTGTGTCATAGCCTTTACGAAGAGGAAACTCATGTTAATTGTACTGATAATGAAGAATGTCAGAGTCGTCCTGATATTCGTCCATACCAGCGGGAGCGTCAATGAGAAAAACTGTTTGATTTTTCCTGCGCCTTCCAGGCTGGCAGACTCATAAATACTCTCAGATACGTTTGCCATACTTGCCATATACATAACCATATAATATCCGATCGCCTGCCAGATCATGGCAATAACAAGGCTGTACATAACAACCTTAGAACTTCCCAGCCACTGGATCTCCTCACCCCTGAAAAGGTTCAGGAAGGAATTCAAAAGTCCATTTCCCGGCTTGTAGATTGCTGAGAAAACGGCACTGATTACAACTACGGAAAGAATATTCGGAATATAGAAAATAATCCGGAAAAAATTCTGTCCTTTAATTTTTTCTCTTGTCAGAATCGCTGCGAAAATAAGCGCCAAAGCAAATGTTACGATTGTTACTAATACAATCAGAAGCAGCGTGTTCTGGAATGCACTGTAAAATTTGTCACTTGCAAACAGCGTTTGAAAATTCTGAAGTCCTACAAAAGTCTTATCGGCCGTATAGCCACCCCATTTAAATACAGACATACGGAAAACATCTATTGTAGGATAAAGCATAAAAATTACGAATAAAATTACAGCGGGAGCGAGACAACAGAATATAAATCTCCCTCTTCCTTTAGTTCGTTGCATTGACCCATCTCCAATCTCACTTGGTATAGTGTTTAATTTAAAAACGGCCGGTGTATAAAAGTCTTATCCACCGGCCGCCTCTTAACCTTACTATCCGCTAACAAACGGACAATATACTATTTTCTTACTCTTTCAGAGCGCCTCTTAATGCATCACTGTCAGATTTAATCTGTGCAATCCAGTCTTCCTCTGTTGTATCGCCTGTTACCAGTGCGCTTACAGGATCAAAGAATGTTGTACGAACTGTAATTCCTTCAACTGGATCTGTTGTAGCGAATGCGTCCATAACTGCAACTGCGCCTGTATCATAGATGCTGTAGTACAGTTTAGCATCGCCTTCCAGTTTGTCAGACATACCTACGATCGGCTGAATAGCGTTTGATGCTGCAAAGATGTCTGCTGCTGTGTCAGAGTACAGGAATGCGATAAATGCTTTACCTGCATCCTGATTCTCAGAACCTGCCGGCATCCAAACCTGCTCGAAGAATGTGTAGGAAGCTCTCTCGCCGCCTTCTTCAACTGCCGGAAGCGCTGTGAATCCCCACTCGAAGCCTTCTGCACGAGGTGCCTCAGCCATCTCGCCGATTACCCAGTTACCATTCGGCATGAAGATTGCCTGATCATCCAGAACTAACTGCTGGTTCATCTGGAAATCATTGTCGTTTGCCTGAGACGGTGTGCTTGCATGTGTATATGTAGCAAGTTTTGCGATAATGTCAAATACCTGTTTTGCTCCATCTGTATCCCATACACCTTCGCCATATTTCAGAGCGCTGTTGAATGTATCGGTATCTGTTGCGGAGTGAAGCAGTGCATAGAAGAATGCGTCAAAGTATCCTGTTGTAGGATATGTGAACAGTGCGATTCCTTCTTCTTTCGCCTTGTCACCCAGCTCCCACATCTCATCCCATGTCTGCGGAACTTCCCAGCCCTTTGTAGCCAGAAGGTTTGCATCATAGAACAGTCCGCATGGGCTGTAGAACATCGGCATCAGATATACTTTTCCATCGCCGTACGGCTGTGTGATGGTATTCTCTGTGAATCCCGGAAGGATCTTCTCGCCAACGGTTACGTCTTCACCCGGTACTGTCATATCCAGAACATCTGTCATCTCTACAAGGTTGTTGTCTTTTGTGAATGTCTCTGTAAGAGCAGATTCAGAACCAACGGATTTGCAGATTACATCCGGATAGTTGCCAGCTTTCATATCAGGTGTGATGATATCATCAAGCTGTTTGTCTACAGTCAGCTCAACAGTAACGCCCGGGTTAGCTGCTTCGAAAGCTGCTGCTACATCTTCCCACATCTTAGCGCCGTATGCTGTCTCAACTGCTGCAACTTTTACAGTTCCTGTTACGCCGCCGGCTGCTTCTTCTGTCTCAGCACCTTCCGTAGTAGCTTCTGATGCAGGAGCCTCTGTTTCTGCATCTGTTGCAGGTGCCTCTGTTGCTGCGTCTGTTGCAGGCGCCTCTGTTTCCTTAGTAGCAGTGCTACAAGCAGTAAGGCCGAAAGCCATTACACCTGCCATTGTTAAGCAAAGTACTTTTTTCAGTTTCATAGCATATCCTCCTTTGAAGTTGTCGGGGCAAGTGCCCCCTTTTTGGTATATATATACAATACTCATTTTTCAGCCCTATTTCTAGCTCTATTTTGCTTACTTTTTTATATATCTTGCTCTTTTCATATTTTTATGGTATT
>CALCMD010000074.1 GCA_937965795.1 uncultured Lachnospiraceae bacterium
ATATGCAGCGCTATCTGGTTGGAACAGAAGGTAGCTGGGCGCCGATGGAAAAGTTAAGCATGGTTCGGGAAAAGGGAGTTCTCGGCGCGGAAAGCTACACGGCTTATCTGCTGGAATGGCGGTGGCCTTTTGAGTCCGGAAAAGATGAATTTGATACAATGCTTGGAAACCTGGCGGCCGATAAGGAGCTGTCGCTGACCGTTACGATTCATGTGACGGCAGAGATGGATGAGAATCCGGATGCAACGGGCGGAACGCCTCTGAAACCTGGCGGAATATCTCCAAAGACAGGGGATTCGACAAATATCTGGTTTTATATCAGTCTGGCGGCGGTATCCTTTGTACTGTTTCTGTTGCTGCTTTGCAGAAATCGCAGGGAGGAAAAAGATGACAGAAGGGCAAAAGAAAAAAAGTAAAAAGGGTTCTTTGGTTTTCCGTAGCGTGATGATGCTGGCGGTGAGCCTCATTCTCGGACTTAATTTTTATGCCTGGAATGCAGGAAGTGTTTTGAGAAATTCGATGCCCATGCCTTTTGGCTTTGGGGTAAGCGTGGTACTGACGGGAAGCATGGAGCCGGAGCTTTTGCCGGATGACCTTGTATTCGTGCGGGAACAGGAAAATTATAAGGCCGGGGATATCGTCGTTTATCAAAAAGATAACCAGTTGATCGTCCACAGGATTCTGGAGATCAACAGCAGCGAAGCTGTGACAAAAGGAGACGCGAACAATGTTTCCGACGCTCCGGTTTCCAGGAAGGAGATCAAAGGGAAGGTCGTGGGAAAGATCCGGGCGGCAGGGGCTGTGATCCGGTTTTTAAAGACGCCGGTCGGGATATTTATCGTTCTGGCGGCAGCGATCTTCCTTCTGGAGCTTTCTTACCGGAGGGAACGTACAGAGGAAGACGGGGAGCTGGAAGCGGTAAAAGATGAGATCCGGAGGCTCAAAGCGGAGCGGGAGGAAGAAGATTTGCAAAGGAGGCAGTCAGATGAAGAGAGAAAAGAGTAAGACAGGGAATCGGCTGCTGGGGCTTGCCGCTGTTTTGTTCTTGCTTGTGATGCTGTCCGGCTGGCATGTGTCCGGCCTCTTTGCAAGGTATGCAGAAGTAGTTTCCAACGGTGGGGAGGCGCGTGTGGCTTCCTTTTCCGTACAGGCGGACGCCGACGGACAGCCGGGGGTGGTCGATTGTACCGGAGGGAGCGCAGGAGGGGCGTATGTGCTTCATCTGGAAAATAATTCGGAGGTTGCCGTTGGCTATCAGGTGCGCCTGTCTTTTAAAGATCCTCTGCCGGAAGGGGTTATGGTAATGCTGGATGGAAAAGAGCCCCAGATTTCGACGGACAGAAAAACACTGACGTTTGCGGATGCGGGGAGGCTTTCGGTTGCTGAAACGAAGGAACGCAGCATTGCCTTTTGGGCAGAACCAAAGATTTTTACAAAAGAGTCTCAGGATGAGGAATATTCGCTTTCTCTTGCATTTGAGACAAACGTTGATTTTGAACAGATAGATTGAGGAGGAATGGCATGAAAAGGAAAAAGTTTTCCCGCAGGTTTGCGGCCGGCATTCCTGCCCTGCTCTTTTTCGCATTATTGGTTAGCGGTATTTACGCAAAGTATATCCGGACTGTTTCGAAACCTGCCGAGGTTACATTTTATACGAACATTGCCGAGGATATCCGGCTGGCAGAGCATGAAGCTGTAAAAAATGCGGACGGGACTTATGTGCTGAATAAAAAAGAGGTGGAAAACAATCATTATCTGGTGATGCCGGGGGTGGATATTCCGAAGGATCCCCAGGTCATAATCGAAGCGAAAAGCGTTGTAGAGTCTTTTTTGTACCTGGAAGTTTCCGGGGCGTGTCCTGCTTCCGTTTCTTTTGGTCTGGAAGATCACTGGATCGCGCTTGACGGGATTGCGGGAAAGCATGGCGGGCAGGTGTATGTTTACGGTAAAAAAGGTCAGGGGGCGCTCCCGCTGGATGAAAATTTTTCGGAAGAAAGCATAAAGATCCTGAAAGGCGACGTCGTGCATGTCAGCGAAACCTATCAGGAGGAAGAGGAATTTTCCCTGTGCTTTTATGGATATATGGCGCAGATCCCGCCGGGAGAAGAGGAAAAGTCGGCAGCAGATCTTTTTTCAAGTAACTTTTCAGAGTAAGCAGGGCAAGGAGGGAAAAAGCTGTGCAAAGGAAGAATAGAAGAAGAAAAGCAATTCTTGTTCTGGCTGTAGTTTTTCTGTCGATGGCCGCTGCGTTCGCTGTGCTGGCAGAGGAAAATAGCGAGTATGTAACAATTAAGATTCATTACAGGCTGGAGGATGAAAAAGGGGAACAGATTTTTGATGATTATGTTGCTTCCCTGCAATATGGTACAAATTTTTCTGCCGAGGTGCCATCTCCGACCTTTATCGGCTATGCGCCCTGCCAGAAAAAGGAAGGAAATTATGTGTCGGCAGACAGGGTGTCGCTTTCCTTTGAAAACTTGCAGGAAAACCAGGAGCTTATCGTGGTGTACCGCCCGGTAATGTCGCCTTATGTGGTACGTTATTATCTCCAGAATATGTCGAATGACGGCTATACGGAAGATACGAGGCTGATGGAAAAGGGCGAAGCGCTGACAGGTACCTATCCGGTGAATTCTGTGGAAAAGGACATTGAAGGATTTTCTGCTCTGTTTCATAAGCCTGACGTGGTAGCGGCGGATGGCAGCACAGAATTCCATATTTATTATAACAGAAATTATTATCTTTATAATTTTGAATGTAACGGCGGTTATGGTGTGGCTCCTGTGTATGCACGTTATGAAACGCCGCTGATCGTGCCGAAGCCGACGAGAAGCGGATATGTTTTTGCGGGATGGGACAAAGAAAAAGACGGCAGTTATGATGGAATTGCTGATACGCTTCCTGCTGCTGTGGGCGCACAGAACGAAACCTTTCGCGCCATCTGGACGCCTGTAGAAACAACGGTTACCTATGTATACTGGAAAGAAAATCCGGATGATGACGGATATAGCTTCTGGGACACAAAATCAGAGAACGCTGTTTCAGGCGATCCAATTACAATGTCTGATATTGAAAGGAAGAAGGAGCCGCCTAATATCACGCAGTTTGAGGAGTCCCATTATAGCTACGATGAGGATAAGACGAAGACAGAGTTGGAACGCACTTCTTCTGTGGTGGAGGGAGACGGCTCCACGGTCATTAATATTTACTATCAGAGAAAAGAGTATACCCTGAAATTTTTCTATGCAAAAGAAACGAATAACAAATATTATGTTGTAGGCGGAAGCACCTATGCTTTTTCGACAACAAATACAACAAACGAGCAAACTCTTTTGCAGAGTGTGCCGAGTGGAAACTGGGGAGAGATTGAAAATCTTCCGGAGATGAATGCGCAGGGGAGCAGTTTCTGGACTGCTGAAAAAAAAGCGCAATATCATTTTGAACAGGGCTATGAAACCTATGGCGGTGTGAAATATCATTACTTCCAGTTCAGGGCAAAATATGGAGCAAATATCCAGGAGCCCTGGCCGTTTGGTATCTTTTCCACGGTAGAGAGAACCTCTGCAAACACGCATGGAAACTGGAATAAGAAAACGGCTGTATTCAGTGCGTGGAACCCGGAGCACCATGTAAAATACTGTGTGGACGAGCTGGCGACGGGAGATGCGAATTATACGATTAAGGGAAATTATCTTCGGCTGGAGGAGGATATCCTCTATGATTCAAAATATGGAAACTCCGACACCATACGTTATATCGCTTTCTGGGAGAATGGTGCGAATATTGGCTGGAGTGTTCCGAAGCAGTGGATATACAATCTGTATTATGAGGTTTCCAGAGGGCAGGAGCAGGCGGATGACGTGATAAGAAATGGAAAACGCTATCGGCTGTTTGCATCCTATGATACTTGCGATGATAATGAAAATCTGAATAAACAGACGGCGACGGTCGGTAAGGGATATACACTGTCTGACAAAGAAAAAATAACAAATTCAACCATTCCGGAAGAATATCAGAAATCGTTTACCGCTAATTTTTATTATGACCGGAGCGACTACCTTCTGCGGTTCTATAATTATGATGGTTATCTGTTTCAGGCGGGGAAGCAGGTAGAATATGAGAGATCTCTGACCGAATATCTGGAATATCTGAAGCAAAGTCAGCCTGCGGATGCGGAGAAGATTTCCAATCCGCCTTATCCGGAAAGTCTGGAGAGGAATGCTTACCGGTTTGACGGCTGGTATACCTCTCCCGGATGCTATGAAGGGACGGAGGCTTTGTGGGAGAATGGACAGAGCGGCATTTTTATGGATGCAGCGCCGCTGACGCTTTACGCCAAATGGACGCCTACCCTGTGCAGGGTCACGTTTTCAAATACGTATGACGAGATGATGGCAGGAAAGTATATCGGGGACAGGGAAATCAGTGTGGCGCACAGGGGAAAAATCAATACGCAGGATATCCCGACGCCCTCTTCGGATTCTATTAGCACGGAGATGAACCCTGAATTCAGGGGATGGTTTTATGTGGACAGCGAAGGAAATCAGCATGCTTTTGACCCGACGACGATGTCCATTACCGAGGATTTACATCTGTTTGCACAGTGGCAGTCCTCTGTGGTTGGTTCCTATACGGTTCATTATGTAGATGAAGCCGGAAATCCTGTTTCGGAGGATACGGACGGATATGCTTATGTCGGGACGACAAAAACTTTTGAGGCGAAAAGCAGGGAAGATCTGTACGAACAATATCAGGATGGGTATTATCCAACAATAAATTCTGCTTCTCTGCTGATATATTCGTCGAAGAAAAATGAGATTACGTTTGTGTATGTAAAAAGGGATCATGTTTCTTACACCGTGCGGTATCTGGATCAGACAACGGGGGAAGATGTGCATCCGCAAAAGTCCCGGACAACGAGTGCCTCTGTCATCACAGAGCAGTTTCAATATGTCAGCGGATATATTTCGGATGCGTTTTATAAGCGTATGGTGCTGACTGCATATGACGAGCAGAATGTGATTACTTTTTATTACACGAAAGATGATAGAAACGCTTATTATGCAGTCAAACATATGGTGGAAGAGAGTGACGGAACCGGATATGCGGAATACGCCTCCATAGAACAGGTGGGAGAAATGGGAAAGAGTGTTTCCGCTGAGCTTCTGGATGTGGATGGTTTTACCTATGACAGAGAAAAGACAGCGGAAATGAACCAGAGCGGCACAGTGGTGACGGATAGCTCGGTTTCCGCTGTATTGGGCGGTTCCGGTCTGGTTCTTTATGTTTATTATACAAGGAACCAGGGGGAATGTGAGATCAGGTTTGTAGAATATGGGCATGCAGACAATGAGCTAAAAGAATCCGTGACCCTGCGGGGAAAATTCGGGAGGTCAGAAGAATATAAAGACATTCCCCTGGAGATTTCGAAGGGCGGTACGTTGTATCATCTTGTGGGCGACAATACGACGCGGACTGTCACTTTCCCGAATGGACAGCAGAAGAGTTATGTTTACGTTTATTATCAGGTAAAGGAAAGCACGCTTACTTATATCCCGGTTTTCCATTATCCGGGGTCTGGAGGGACAGTGAGTTTATCGAACGAAACAGTCCGGGATGTGGGAAGTGTTCAGGGCTCTGTGCCGCATCCTGCGGCGGGATGCCAGTTTGCCGGATGGTTCCACGACATTGCCTGTACCAAACCGGTTCCAAAGGAGTGGACAGATGAGGCGGATGGACGGCTGAAACCGGGGAATTTATCAGAAAATACGCAGGAGAATATTTACTATGCCCTGTTTGAGCCGGAAGTGGCAGACCTGGTGATTGAGAAACAGGGAGTGGATACAAAGGATCAAAACCAGAGTTTCCTGTTTTATGTGGATGGAAAAAAGGGGACGGTCACGGAAAACGTTCATTTGACGGTTTCTGTTACAGGAAATGGAAGTGTGACCGTGAAAAATCTTCCGGTCGGGACTTATATGGTTGCCGAACAGGAGGAATGGTCCTGGAGATATACTCCGGAAGAAGGCGAAAAGGATGTTTCTGTGAGTAAAGATACCGAAAATGCAGTGACTTTCAAAAATACGAAAAAAATGAAAGCCTGGCTTGGCGGGGAAGCTCATGCAGAGAACAATTTCCAGGGGATTTATGAGCCATAAGGAGAAGAAGGCGGGGAGGGATAAGGCATGTCATCGCAGAAAAGAAAAAGCGGCCGGTTTTATCGATATGCGGCATATGGACTGCTGGCGGCGTTGTTTTTCGTCATTGTCGGAGCCGGCGGCGCTTTGGCCTGGATGAAATGGCAGGGCAGCGAGGTAGCGAATGTTTTTACGGCGGAAGTGCAAAGAAACCCGGAGGTAGTGGAAACCTTCGACGGAAAGCGAAAGTCTGACGTTAAGATTAACGTAGGGAACACCGGAGCGTATTCTGTTTATGTACGCGCGGATGTGGTCGTCAACTGGATGAATGAAAGCGGCGGGGTCTTATCCTCTGTACCTGTCGAAGGGCGAGATTATTCGATGGAATGGAATCTGGAGGAGCATGGATGGTTTCGGGGCGGAGACGGATTTTACTATTATGCCAGTCCGGTGGAGAGCGGTCAGGATACGGGAGTTTTGATTAAAAGCTGTACGCAGACAGCAGAGCCGCCGGAATCCGGGTACAGCCTTCAGGTAAAGATTATGTCGCAGACGATTCAGGCCGCGGGCTTTACGGACAGGGAGGATATGCCTGCCGTGCAGGACGCCTGGGGGATTCGTGTAAATGAGGATGGGACGCTTCAGAAACCGTAAGAAGTTAAAAAGGATGAATAAAAGTTGCGTGAAGAAGCTAAAAGTAAAATAGAAAAAGTTCCTCTGAAATTTTTGCCAGGGGAACTTTTTCGGTGTTTTAAAATCAATTTATAAATTTAAAGACAAATGCAGGAAACGGTGCTATAATTTTCTTAACAAAATGGTGATAACATCAGGAGGGAGAGGTGTTATAAAAGCCGGGAATGGAGGACGTGAAAATGAAAAAGAAAAGATTGCAAAGCGCTGCAAAACGTGGACTGGTTTTCCTGCTGTCGCTTGCGGTGAGTCTTTCGGGAATCGCTATTTCTCCTTCTGCGAAGAGAACGGCGAAAGCAGCCGAAAATGTGGAAGAAGCATCGGAGCTTTCCCTGAAGCTGGATCAGGAATATGCAAAGCCGGGTACGGAAATCAGCGCCCATGTAGAAGGGGCGGCGGAGGGAACCGAATTTACCTACCGCTGGGCGGTGGATGGAAAACATGTATTGGACAGTGCTTCCTATACGCCCTCAACGGATGACCTGAACAAGTTTATCACGGTTGAGGCGTATCAAAAAGCAGGCGGTTCGAAGGTGGCAGAGTATCAATTTTATTTCAGCAGGCTTCCGGTCGTGTATATTGATACGAATGACGGCGCCAGGATTACCAGTAAAACGGATTATAAAGGCGCATCGATGCGAATTCAGGGAAACGAAAGTTATAATAGTACGACGACTAATTTATACGAGGGAGGGATTTCCATTCGGGGACGTGGAAACAGCACATGGAATCTTTCCTATAACAAGCTTCCGTATAAGCTGAAACTGGATAAAAAAACAAATCTGTTTGGATTTGGCGAAAGTAAACACTGGGCGCTGCTTGCCAATTATATGGATGAATCTCTGCTGAGAAATAAGATTTCTTATGATCTGTCCGGAAAGATGGGAATGCCTTATCTGAAATCCGTGCATGTAGAGGTGATTCTGAATGGGGCTTATGCCGGAAATTATCAGCTTGTAGGAAATGTGAGAATTGATGATGGGCGTGTGGAAATTTTTGACTGGGAGGATTGTGCCGGGGATGTGGCAAAGGCAGTCCGAAAGGCGCATCCGGATACGCTTACCAAAGAGGATCAGGATCAGATGGAGGATTATCTGGTAGAAAATATGAGCTGGATTACGGACCCGAATGGTTTTACATACAATGGCGCGACGTATCCGAGGACGGAGTATGAGAGCGTTGTTCCGAAAGACGCCGGGGGGAACGTGGATGTTTCAGGAGGATTTCTGTTTGAATTGGATGAACATTATGACGAGATTTCCAGATTTCATACGACGTATTCCCAGCCGTTTATGTTTAAAAGTCCGGAATATGCAGCGCCGAGAGGAGAAACCGGGCAATACAAGTCCTGTCAGGAACTGGCGGATTATGCGAAAGGTTATATCCAGGCGGTAGAGGACAGCGTTCACTCAAATGATTTTTATACGTCCTGGAAAGGGAAACGTGTACACTACACAGAACTGGTAGATATGGATTCTCTGGTAAAGTTTTTTATCCTGAGTGAGCTTTTCTGGAATACGGACATGATGCGGAAGAGCACGTATCTGTATAAAGATTTAGGAGAAAAACTTTGTGTCGGCCCGGTGTGGGATATGGATTGGAGTTCGAACAGCCTGATCAGCCAGTCAGGAACGGGAAATTACACGGTGTGGGAGATCAATGAGAAAAATGGAGGAGTCCAGAAGGAAATGTGGTATAAGTATCTGGCCGGCGATCCCTATTTTGTCACAAAAGTATATGAATGTTATCAGGAGAACAAAGAAAATTTTGAAGAGATTATAAAAAAAGACGGGATTATTGACCAGAATAAAACTTATCTGGCAGAATCTGCCGCTGCAAATTATAAAGCCGGATTTTTTAAAAATGATATTTCATGGGAAGCAGATGCGGAGTTTAACCGGGGAGTAGAGCGTTTTCGCACATTTCTGAAAAACAGGAAAAACTGGATGGATCGGCAGTGTGCTTCCGTAGCAACCCTGTTATCCTCCTTTGGAAAGGCGTCGGTTTCTCAAAATATAACCGTGGATGCAAATACCAGGGAACAGGGAGCCACGACTTATGCGGCGCAGGTGACAGACAGCAGCGTGGCGCAGGTTTGCTTTTACATTAACGGAAGGCTGGCGGACAAGGCGGCGGTTTCGAATGGAAGAGCGGAAATAACAAAGAGTGACGATTACTTAGAAGACGGGAAGCTCAACGTTGTCCAGGTACGGGGGATGGATGCAAAAGGAAATCTGCTCAGTAATCAAATGAATTATACGACTTTTACAAAGGCGCTTCAGATGCAGCAGCTTACCGGGACGGTAACGATTACGGGTGAGGCGAAAACGGGCAGCGTGCTGACGGCAGTTGTATCGGAGGACTGCAATTACACGGGAACGCTTTCTTATCAGTGGCTGGCAGACGATGTGGAGATTGAGGGGGAGACGGAAAATGTATTGCAGCTCACCTCTGCGCTGGCAGGAAAAAAGATTACCGTAAGAGTGAGCAGCCTGGCAGAAGCAGGAAATCTTGTAAGTGACGCCACAGACGCAGTAGAACAGGTTGAGGTAAAGAATGATCATGTCATGATCCATCAGGTGTATGGAGGCGGTGCAAATGACGGCACTCCGGTATCGCACAGTTTTATTGAGCTGTACAATCCGACGGATATGGAGATAGATTTGAACGGATATTCTCTGGGGTATCTGTCAAATGGGAAAAACGGCGCTGCGGCGGAGCAAGTCAGGGTTTCACTGACAGGGAGGATTCCGGCACATACTTCTTATCTGGTGCGTTGTGAAGCGCAGGATGACTCTACGCCGGATCTTGTAAAATGCAGAATTGAAGTCTTTGATTTTGAATGGACGCAGACGATTGATAATAAGAGGTATCAGATGATCCTGTATCATGAGAATAAGATAGAGGACGGCGTATCTGTCAATGAGGGAGAGGTAGAAGGTCTGGCGTTACCGGACGGAACGATCAGCAAACAGAAGTCGATCCGCCGGATTGGATTTGCGGATACGAATATCAATCAGGCAGATTTTGAGACGGTGGATTACCGCACGGCTTCTTCCGACAACTATCCGAGAAGTCTTGCGGATGGCGCATGGGGAATTGCGACAGAGAAGCCAGACAACCCGGAGAACCCAGGCAACCCGGACAAACCGGAAGAACCAAAGAGTCCGGAAAAAATTGAACAGGGAAAGACGTATGAGA
>CALCMD010000075.1 GCA_937965795.1 uncultured Lachnospiraceae bacterium
GCAAGTTTACTTGCGGAGGATTGTCTTTTTCTGTTTGTATAGAGCGCTCAGCTCTAGCGAGACGGAGCAAAGCGGAGACGAGCTGGCACAGCGGAAAAAAGAAGGCAAGAAGCAATGTCCGAGCAAGTTTACTTGCGGAGGATTGTCTTTTTCTGTTTGTATAGAGCGCTCAGCTCTTTTTTCGGGAATATTTTTTCTTTTTCCTGCATATATTTAGAGCAACAGTATTTCAGTACAGTTGCTCTTTTTTACATGGAGGAAAGGCTATGAAGAAACGGAAATTCAGGAAATTTGCAGGACTTTTTTTGATGCTGCTGGCGGTTTTTGTACAGGGGATGGTATTTGAACGGGTACAGGGAGAAGAACCGGCATCTGTCGTTACCATAGGAGAAGTATCCGCGATACTGGCGGAACCGGAAAATTTAGAGAAGGAGAGTGAAAGGGCAGTCATTATTGAAAATGCAAGGGCGGGACAGGTCATCAGGCGGACGCCAACCGTCTATCTGCTGGAAGAGTCAAAAAGGGCTTATGTGCGGGCGATGATTTCTGTAAGCGGGCTGTCCGGAGGACAGGCCAAAAAAGTGCTGGGAAGTCTCGAATGGCCGCAGGGATGGAACTATAATCTGAAGGACGGATATTACTATTATAAAGATTCCATATCTGCCGGACAGCAGGTGCCTGTTTTTGAAAGCATACATATACCGGAGGATTGGAAGAATCCGGGGAGGTTTCAGATTGATGTAAGAGTAGAAGTGGTACAGGCATCTTCCCTGACGCCCAAAATTGACGCAGAATGCCGGATTCTGGAGTGGATTTTGGCAGAATAAGGAAAGATTTTTTGTTGACAATGGAAGGTTGGAAGCATAAGATAGCAGGGATGAAGCGGTAAAAGACAAAGGAGGAACCAGCATGTGTATATTTGACTATGGAAAAGTAAAAGACCCGGAATATTTTTCCGAGGGGAGATGTGAAGCACACTCTGATCATGTGGTTTATGCTTCGTGGGAGGAATATAGGGAGAAAAAAAGCAGCTTTTACGTCTCACTGGATGGATTGTGGAAGTTTGCGTATGCGAGGAATTATGGACAGGCAGTTCCGGGATTTGAGGCCCCGGCGTTTGATTGCAGCGGGTGGGATGACATTCGTGTTCCGGCGAGCATCCAGATGGAAGGATGGGATATTCCGCAGTATGTAAATGTCCAGTATCCGTGGGATGGCAGGGAAGAGATTGTTCCCGGTGAGATTCCTGAAAAGTTTAATCCGGTCGCCAGTTATGTCAAGGTATTCACCGTGCCGGAGCGTATGAAAAAGCACAGGCTGTTTCTTTCCTTCCAGGGGGCGGAAAGCGGACTGGCGGTGTGGATGAACGGGAATTTTGTAGGATATAGTGAGGACAGTTTTTCACCGTCGGATTTTGAGATCACTTCTTATGTGCGGGAAGGGAAAAATAAGCTGGCGGTGCAGGTGTTTAAATGGACCTCTTCGAGCTGGTGCGAGGATCAGGATTTTTACCGGTTTTCTGGACTGCACCGGAGCGTGTATCTGTATGCAGTACCGGAAATTCATGTACAGGATATCAGGATTCAGACGCTTTTGGATGAAAAATATGAGAATGCCAGGCTGGATATCCGGCTGAAAATGGAATTTTCCGGGGAAGAAGAGAAAGGGAACGGAAAGCTTACGCTGACAGGAGAAAACGGGGAAGTTTTTTCGGTAACGGAAAGACTGGAGAAGGAGTGCAGCTTTTGTTATCCTGTGGCAGCGCCAAAGCTGTGGAGTGCGGAAACGCCGAACCTGTATGAGCTGAAGATTGAAATTACGGACGGAGAAGGAAATTTGCAGGAGTGTATGGCGCAGAAGGTCGGCTTCCGGAAGTTTGAGATGAAGAATGCCATCATGTGTCTGAACGGAAAAAGAATCGTCTTTAAAGGGGTGAACCGCCATGAGTTCAGCTCCAAAACGGGACGCACGGTATCCAAAGAAGAATTGATAAAAGACATCGTGACGATGAAGCAGAATAATATCAATGCGATCCGTACCTGCCATTATCCCAACAGTTCGGCGCTGTATGAATTGTGCGATACGTACGGCCTGTATCTGATTGCCGAAAACAATCTGGAATCTCACGGAAGCTGGGAACACATTGAACGGGGAAAAGCAGGCGTCGAAGCGGCAGTACCGGGTGACCGGGCGGAATGGGAGCCGATGATGCTGGACCGGGTGAACTCCTGTTATCAGAGAGATAAGAACCATCCGTCTATCCTGATCTGGTCCTGCGGGAACGAGTCTTTTGGCGGCAGCGTGATTAAGCATATGTCAGACCGCTTTCACGAGCTGGATGACACGAGACTGGTTCACTATGAGGGAATCTTTCATGACAGACGCTACAATGATACCAGTGATATGGAGAGTCATATGTATTCTTCCGTGGAGACGATCAAAGAATTTCTGGCACATGACAGGAGCAAGCCTTTTCTGTCATGTGAATATGCACATGCGATGGGAAATTCCTGTGGAGCCATGAACAAATATACGGAGCTGGCAGATACAGACCCCTCCTATCAGGGCGGCTTTCTGTGGGATTATATTGACCAGTCCATCCGGAAAAAGAACCGTTACGGAGAAGTTTTCCAGGCATATGGAGGAGACTTTGGGGAGCGTCCTACGGATTATAACTTTAGCGGGAATGGAATTGTTTACGGCGGAGAACGGGAAGAATCGCCCAAGATGCCTTCGGTAAAATATAATTATCAGGGAATTGACGTCCGGTTTGCAGATGATGCGGTCTGCATAAAAAACAAGAACCTGTTTTTGAATACATCTGCGTATCAATGCACCGTGAAGCTGGAACGGGAGGGAGAGCTGCTGGCATGTGCCCGCCTGGAAACAGACGTGGAACCGCTCTCGGAAAAAACGTATCCTCTGCCGGTTGAAAGAGCCGTGCGTCCGGGCGAGTACGTCGTGACGGTTTCTTTTACGCTGCGGGAGGACACGCTGTGGGCACGGGCAGGACACGAGGTGGCATTCGGACAGACAAGCTATGAGATTGAAAAAGAAGAAGAGCGCCATACAGGAAAATTCCGGGTCATTCATGGAAAGCTGAATACTGGCGTACAGGGAGAGCATTTCAGCGTACTTTTTTCAAATCTGAACGGCGGACTGGCGTCGTACCGCTATGGCGGAAAAGAGATGATTGAAAAGATTCCCATGCCGAATTTCTGGCGTGCGCCGACAGATAACGATACGGGGAATCAGATGCCTCAGCGCTACGCCCAGTGGAAAACGGCGAGCCTGTATCTTACCCATAAATCCTTTGGAACATTTTCTGAAAGGGAGCCGCAGGTGACAGAAACAGCGGAAAGTGTCAGCGTGACCTTCTGTTATGGAATGCCGACGATTCCTCAGACCGAGTGTTTTCTGACGTATCAGGTCTACGGAGACGGCGCTGTGCAGGTGAAGCTTTCTTATGATCCGGTAAAAGAGCTGGGGGATATGCCGGAATTTGGCGTGATGTTCCGGCTGAGTGCAGACTATGACCATGTGAAATGGTATGGTTATGGGCCGCAGGAAACTTATGCAGACCGTTTACAGGGAGCAAAGCTGGGGATTTTTGAAAATCAGGTAAAAGACAACCTGGCGAAATACCTGGTTCCACAGGAATGCGGAAGTAAAATGGGCGTCCGCTGGGCCGAAGTGACGGACTATCGGGGCCGGGGCATGAAATTCTGGGGAAAAGACCTTATGTTTTCCGCATTGCCTTACACACCGCATGAACTGGAGAACGCGGGGCACGCATATGAGCTTCCAGACGTGCATTACACGGCGGTTCGCGTGGCGAAGGCACAGATGGGAGTCGGGGGCGATGACAGTTGGGGAGCCAGGACGCATCCGGAGTTCCTTCTGGAAGTGAAAAAGCCGATGGAATTTTCTTTCTTTTTCTGCGGAATTTAGAAAGGAGATTTTGAAATTTTCCAAAAAAAGCGCTGTTTTGATAAGAAAAAAGGAGATACGGGAAGATGAAATACGTTTTAGATTCACATACGCATACCCTTGCCAGCGGACACGCTTACAGTACCCTGCATGAGATGGCAAGGGAGGCGGCCAAGAAAGGGCTGGAGCTTCTGGGAATCACAGAGCATTCCATGACGCTGCCGGGGGCCTGCCATGAATTTTATTTTCAGAATATGCGGATGCTCCCACGGGAAATGTACGGCATACAGGTCATGCACGGGGCGGAGGTCAATATCACCGGGTATGACGGGAGCCTGGATATGGAGGATTCACTGATGAAAAAGCTGGACGTGGTGATTGCAAGTCTCCATACGCCCTGCATCAGGCCGGGAACAAGGGAAGAAAATACACAGGCTTTGCTGTATGCCATGAAGAATCCCTATGTGAATATTATCGGGCATCCGGATGACAGCCGTTATCCGGTCGACTATGAAAGGCTGGTAAAGGCGGCAAAGGAACAGCATGTGCTCCTGGAACTGAATAACACCTCGCTTCACCCGAAAAGCTCCAGGCAGAATGCCAGGCCGAATGACCGCATCATGCTGAAGCTGTGTATGGAATATGAAACGCCGGTAATTCTGGGAAGCGACGCCCATACGCAGGAGGATATCGGAAACCACAGCTATCTTGATCCACTTTTAGAGAGCCTGCATTTTCCGGAGGAGCTGATCGTCAACCGCTCGGTAGAGGAGTATCAGAAATACATTAACCGGTATCGCCAGACAGAAACTTCGTTTTGATTTTTCGCAATGCAAAAACCGGGGACATCCGGAGCTGTGCTTGTACGGAAAATATGTGTCTTTACACTAAAACTTTAGTGTGGTAAAATAGTTCATCAGAGGACATTATCTGTCACATTGGAGGTAAGCATGAGCAAAAAGATCAGAACAGAATCGGTGGACCATTTGTTTGAAGCAATTTTGAACTTGAAAAATAAAGAGGAATGTTATCTTTTCTTTGAAGATGTATGTACGGTAAATGAATTGCTTTCATTTTCGCAGCGTTTTGAGGTGGCGAAGATGCTGAGGGAGAAAAAGACGTACCTGGAAATTGCAGAGAAGACAGGGGCGTCTACAGCGACCATCAGCCGTGTAAACCGCTCCCTGAATTATGGCAATGACGGATATGAGATGGTGTTCAATCGTATGGAAGGAAAGGAATCATAGTCTTTTACGGCCATCAGTCACGGAACTGAAAACGGAAGATGCTATGAGGTGGGCAGTTGATCGATCAGCTTTTCGATCAACTGCTTTTTTACATAGACATCGAAGCTCAGCATACAGATAAAAGAAAAGAGCTGAAGAAATTCCTGATCTTTTTTTGCTTCCGCAAAGGTACATTTTGAAGTATTGTATTTGTCTACGATGTCTTTTGTCAGTTTTTCGGCCTGACGTTTTTCCAGACTGAACACTTCATTATAAATGGACTCGATATTGAAATCTTCCCCGCTGTTGAAAAATTTCTCTGTAATCGGGTTCATCAATCCCTGAATGTCTGTGATGGAAAGGATTCCTTTGAAATAGTAGATGAAAATCATAACCAGCAGATGCTCTTTTGAGTACTTCTTCTTATTCGGCGGCGGAAGGAGCTTGTTTTTGGCATAATTGTTGATCATGGTTTTTGTCAGAATTTTATCCTCCGAGTGACGCTTGGAGGAGGAAAGGTGGGAATCCATAAAGGTGGTCACCTGGTCCATATACAAATCAATATTTGGAATCTCGTTCGGTTTGATATATTCAATCTGAGAAAGATAGTCTAAAATGTTTTTTAACATTTCTTTGGAATCAATGGTCATGTTGTTCACCCCTTATATTGTGTTGTGTGTGTCTTGGAAGCATGTCTATACTATAGTATAAGGTTTTAAAAACCAGATGACAAGCATTTTCTTTAAAGGATGACAAAAAAAGCAGGATGGGATATAATTGGAGTATTATAAGAAAGGCTGGATTTTAAACTATGAGTATTTATGATTCCATGAATGACAGGCAGAGAGAGGCAGTATTTCACACGGAAGGGCCGCTTTTGATTCTGGCGGGAGCCGGTTCGGGAAAGACCCGTGTGCTGACGCACAGAGTGGCTTATCTGATCGAGGAGCAGGGGGTAAATCCGTGGAATATTCTGGCAATTACCTTTACCAATAAAGCGGCGGGAGAGATGCGGGACAGAGTTGACCAGTTGGTGACTTTCGGGGCGGAAAGCGTCTGGGTGGCGACCTTTCACTCGACCTGCGTGCGTATTTTGAGACGCTACATCGACCGCCTGGGATTTGATCATAACTTTACGATTTATGACAGCGACGATCAGAAAACGCTGATGAAGGACATTTGTAAGAGACTTCAGATCGATACAAAGACTTATAAAGAGAAAGCGATCCTGGGTGCGATCTCATCTGCAAAGGACGAATTGATCGGCCCGGAGGAATATGAGCTGAACAATATGGCGGATTTCGGAAAGCGGAAGATTGCAGCGGCATACAAGGAATATCAGAAGCAGTTAAGGAATAACAACGCATTGGATTTTGATGATCTGATTGTCAAGACGGTGGAACTGTTTCAGATGAATCCGGATATTCTGGACGCATATCAGGAGCGTTTTAAGTATATTATGGTGGATGAATACCAGGATACAAATACGGCGCAGTTTCGGCTGATCAGCCTGCTTGCCTCCAAATATCAGAATCTGTGTGTGGTGGGAGATGATGACCAGTCGATTTATAAATTCCGGGGGGCGAATATCGGAAATATCCTGAATTTTGAGAGCGTGTTTCCAAATGCAAGGACGATCAAGCTGGAGCAGAATTATCGTTCGACCCAGACGATTCTGGATGCGGCGAATCATGTTATTCAGAATAATGTAGGAAGAAAGAGGAAAACCCTGTGGACGGCAAATGGAAACGGAACACCCATCATTTATCAGCAGTTTATGACTGCCTATGAGGAGGCGGAATATATTGCCGGGGAGATCACAAAAAAAGTCGGGGAGGGGGAATATCGCTACAATGACTGTGCGATTCTTTACCGTACCAATGCCCAGTCCCGTTTGTTTGAAGAAAAATTCCTGCTGGCGAATATTCCGTATAAGATCATCGGGGGCATCAATTTCTATGCCAGAAAGGAGATTAAGGACTTGCTGGCCTATCTGAAAACGGTAGATAATGCCAAAGATGACCTGGCGGTCAGGCGCATCATTAATGTGCCGAAAAGAGGAATCGGCGCTACGACGCTGGCAAAGGTGCAGGATTATGCTGCGGAACATGCAATCAGTTTTTATAACGCTCTGCGGGCTGCGGAGGAAATTCCGTCTCTGGGGCGCAGCGCGGCAAAGGTCAGACCCTTTGTGACTTTCATCCAGACCCTGCGCACACAGCAGGAGTATTTTTCCGTGGAGGAGCTTTTAAAGGAAATCATCGAGCAGACAGGATATGTGAAAGAGCTGGAAGCTGAGGATACGGAGGAAGCAAGGGCAAGAATTGAAAATATCGATGAATTGATCTCGAAAGTGGCTTCTTATGAGGAAGAGGCGGAGAATCCGACGCTTAGCGGATTTCTGGAGGAAGTGGCGCTCGTGGCGGACATTGACAATCTGGAGGAGGACAGCGACCGGGTGCTGCTGATGACGCTTCACAGCGCTAAGGGGCTGGAATTTCCCAATGTCTATATGGCCGGCATGGAGGATGGCATTTTTCCAAGCTACATGACGATTATTTCGGAAGACCCGTCAGATATCGAGGAGGAAAGACGTCTTTGTTATGTGGGGATCACCAGAGCGAAGCGTCAGCTTACGATTACCAGCGCCAGGACACGCATGATTCGGGGAGAAACACAGTATAATAAAGTGTCCCGTTTTGTGCAGGAGATACCACGGGAGCTGGTACAGGTAGGCAATACGATCAAACCGAAGGTGCAGGAGCTGCCGAAACAGACGGCATACATACAGGCGAAACAGGCGTTTCAGGCAAAGGCGTTTGAGCCAAAGCAGTATAAAGTCACGAAGGCGGACAAGCTGGAGTATGGCGTGGGAGACCGGGTGAAACATATAAAATTTGGCGTGGGAACGGTGGAACATATTGCAGAGGGCGGCAAGGATTACGAGGTTACCGTGAATTTTGAACGGGCAGGAGTTAAAAAGATGTTTGCGGTTTTTGCAAAATTGAAAAAAGCATAGCAAATTTTCAATGGATTTGCGAATGTTACTGTGAACGAAGTGCACAGTAACAAATTTCACGGAGAATGTGAGAAAACGTGGATTTTCTATAGTAATATTTTCTTTTTGGTGTTATACTATGGAAAAGAATTGATATCATAAGGTGTCTTAGAAAGGATGTGCAGATTATGAATAAGTGGGAAGATTTTTTCTCGGCATTGCAGAAGAAAGAGGAAGAGGATAAGAAAAATACAGTGCTCTGGGCGTTGGCGATCGTCGGCGTGGTAGCTGCCGTGGCAGCGATCGCATATGGCGTTTACCGTTATTTTACACCGGATTATCTGGAAGATTTCGAGGATGACTTTGAGGATGATTTCGACGATTATTTTGATGATGAGGACGAAAAAGATTCCGGAAAGGCTGAGGATAAGAAAGAAGAAAGCGACGCTGAGTAACAGAGAATACAGAGAAATGAAAATGGAAGGGCAGATGCCGTGGGGCACCTGCCTTCCTTGACTTCTTGTGTTTTCGTATATGGCGTCAGGCTGTTTTCAGAAATCGGATGTTTCTGTGTGAGGAGGAAAAAGTGAAAAAAGGACAGATATTGGAAGGAAGAATCAGGGAGGTCGTGTTCCCGAATAAGGGAATTGTGGAAGTGGAAAACGGGGAAAGACCTGTAATCGTGAAGAATGGCGTGGCGGGACAGAAGGTCCGGTTTGCCGTCAATAAAGTTCGAAAAGGAAAATGTGAGGGGAGGATTCTGGAGGTTCTGGAAAAATCTCCCGTGGAAATAGATCCTGCATGTCCGCACTTTGGGGACTGCGGCGGATGTACCTATCAGAATCTCCTTTATGCGGAGCAGCTTTCCATGAAAGAGCGTCAGGTGAAAGCGCTGATGGATGGAGTGATACGCAGCGAGTATGTTTTCGAGGGGATCAAGGGAAGCCCGAAGGCATCTGCCTACCGGAATAAGATGGAGTTCTCTTTCGGGGATGAGGTGAAAGACGGGCCGCTGGCTCTGGGACTCCATAAACGGGGGAGCTTTTATGATATTGTGAATGTTCCGGACTGCCAGATCGTGTGCGGCGACTTTGGCAAGATTCTTACCTGCGTTCTGGAGTACTGCCGGGAGCGGAAGATGAGCTTTTACCGGAGAATGGCACATGAAGGGTATCTGCGTCATCTTTTGGTGCGTAAAGGGGAGAAAACAGGTGAAATTTTAATTGATTTGGTAACGAGCAGCCAGGAGGAGCACGGCCTGGAGGGCTTTGTGGAGCGGATTCTGGCATTGCAGCTGGAAGGCAGGGTGGCAGGAATCCTCCATACATACAATGACAGCCTGGCAGACGTGGTGCAGAGCGACCGGACGGAAATCCTTTACGGGCAGGATTTCTTTTATGAGGAGCTCCTGGGGCTGAAATTTAAGATTACGCCATTTTCCTTTTTCCAGACAAATTCGCTGGGGGCAGAGGTGCTGTATGATCTGGCGCGCTCCTATGTGGGCGAGACAAAGGATAAGATCATCTTTGACCTTTACAGTGGAACAGGGACTATCGCGCAGATTCTGGCGCCGGTGGCAAAGAAGGTTGTCGGCATTGAGATCGTGGAGGAAGCTGTGGAGGCGGCGAAGCAGAATGCCCGGTTCAATGGACTTGCGAACTGCGAGTTTATCGCAGGCGATGTGCTAAAGGCGATTGATCTGGTGCAGGAGACGCCGGATCTCATAGTGCTTGATCCGCCGAGAGATGGCATCAATCCGAAGGCGCTGAGGAAGATTCTTGACTTCGGGGTGGAGAAGATGGTGTATATCTCCTGCAAGCCGACAAGTCTGGCGAGGGATTTGGAGATGGTGCAGGAGTGCGGGTATGGAGTGGAGAGAGTGGCGTGTGTGGATATGTTTCCGGGGACGTATCACACAGAAAGTATCGTGAAATTAGTGCGGGAATAAGCGGCTTTTGGGCATTCCTAAGGTGCGGTTCAGTCTATTTGCCACCAATTTGCTACCGTAATTTTGAAAATTGATACTGAACGAAGGAACGGGTTTATATTGAAATCGCAGTAAACCGCCGATGATGGCAAGCCAGAAAATCAAAGAAAGCAGGAAATACAGGGCAGACTTATAGTATAAACTTATGCCTGCAACTGGGTATCTGCAATTTCATTGCTGGTACCGACCCTTACCGGGAGCTGAAAGAATCCAACGCCCGAGGTAATAATTGCGTGTGTTTTTCCGAAAATTTCATGGCCATAAAAATAGTGCTTTCCATTTGCCCATTTGGTGAAAAGTGTAACGGGAAAGAACTGCCCTCTGTGCGTATGGCCGCATAACACCAAATCTGCATCGACTGCAGCTGCTTCCTGAATGTGCTGTGGATTATGGTCGATGACAACAGTGGGCTTTGCCGGATCGCACAGGGGACGAAGTTCCTCCATCGGCTTACGCGGGTTATTGGCGGCATCTGTCCGGCCAATCAGATTTATCGCGGAAAGTGATTTCACTTCATCGTCCAGCAGCTGTATGTGGGAACTGTCCAGGAATTCTTTAAATAGCCTAGTTCCTGTATTTGGGTCATGGTTTCCCGCCACTGCATAAACGCCATCTTTCGGGCGAAGCCCACGGAATACTTCGCTGATTTTCTCAAGCTCCGTATCATTCTCTAACAAAGCGTTGTCTACATCAAAAATATCGCCTGCGATCAGCACCATATCAGGGGATAACTCGTTGAGGTAAATAATTATAAATTGCCTTGAGAACACTATGCCAATAGAGTATAATTGTAATATATTATGTGTTTCAATGTGTATATACGTTTTGTATTATGTAAAATTGAAAAAGTGTTTGGAGGTATCGGAGTGAAGAATGAAAAATGGAAATTGTAGATTCTCTGTCGGCGTATCTGACAGAAACATATGGCAGGGGATTTTCAAGGAACGATGTCGCAGGAATGCGGCAGTTTTACATGGCATATAACAAAGTGCCTTTTAAGATCAGTTGGACTCACTATCAGGTACTTATGCGTAGAGAAGACAGTGATGAGAGGGATTTTTATGATATAGAGGCAATACGCTCAAATTGGAATGTAAATACCCTAAAAAGACAATTTCATTCTAGCGTATAGGAAAGGCGTGCATTAAGCTGGGATAAAATAGTGTCATGCGATTGGCAAATGAAGGCGAAAACCGCAAGATATTTTGCATACGCCGTATGTATTGGAGTTTGCAGGGTTGGAAGATAAAGCCACATATCATGAAAGCGATCTGGAATCAGATGTAGTAGAAAGGAAAGCGAAAATGGCAGATAAGAACACAGCCAATATTGGCTTTGAAAAACAGATATGGGATGCGGCCTGTGTGCTTCGAGGCAACATGGATGCCTCAGAATATAAGAATGTTGTACTTGGACTGATTTTCTTGAAGTACATCTCAGACCGGTTTAACGATAAATATCAGGAACTGGTAGAGGAAGGTGACGGTTTCGAGGAGGATATCGACGAGTATACTTCTGAGGGAATCTTCTTCGTTCCAGCAGGCGCTCGTTGGAGTGAAATTGTAGCAAAGGCGCATACTCCGGAAATCGGCACCGTTATTGACGACGCCATGCGTGCCATTGAAAAAGAAAATAAGCGCTTAAAGGATATTCTTCCTAAGAATTTTGCGCGTCCGGAATTAGATAAGCGTAGACTGGGTGACGTAGTTGACCTGTTTACCAATATCCAGATGATCGAGCACGGTAGTGAAAAGGATATTCTCGGTCGCACATATGAATACTGCTTGTCTATGTTTGCAGAGCAGGAAGGAAAACGTGGAGGCGAATTTTTTACACCATCTTGCGTAGTACGCACCCTGGTAGAAGTGCTGAAGCCATTCAAAGGACGAGTATACGATCCTTGCTGTGGCTCTGGTGGTATGTTTGTACAGTCGGCTCGTTTCGTAGAAAATCATAGTGGCAATATCAGCAACATTTCTATTTACGGTCAGGACTCTAATCCTACTACGTGGAAGATGGCACAGATGAACCTTGCCATTCGTGGAATTGAGCCTGATCTTGGAACCTATGCAGCGGATACATTCTTAGATGACCGTCATCCGACATTGCGTGCAGATTATATTATGGCAAATCCTCCGTTTAATCTCTCTGACTGGGGCGCCGATAAATTAAAAGAGGACGTGCGTTGGCAGTATGGTATGCCACCAGCAGGAAACGCCAACTTTGCGTGGCTGCAGCATATGATTTATCATCTTGCACCAGCAGGAAAAATTGGTATGGTACTTGCTAATGGCTCCTTATCTTCTCAATCAGGTGGAGAAGGTGAAATCCGTAAGAATATCATCAATGCTGATTTGGTTGAGTGCATCGTTGCGATGCCTACCCAGCTTTTCTATACAACACAGATTCCAGTTTCGCTCTGGTTCATCAATAAACAGAAGAAACAATCAGGAAAAACTTTATTTATTGATGCCCGCAAGATGGGAACGATGGTGAGCCGTAAACTTCGTGAGTTGACAGATGAGGATATCAATAAGATTTCAGATACCTATGAAGCTTTTGTAGAGGGAACACTTGCGAATGTTAAGGGCTTCTGTGCTGTTGCAGATACGGCTGAAATCGAGAAACAAGATTACATTCTTACTCCGGGTCGCTATGTAGGTATTGAGGAACATGAAGGCGACGAAGAACCCTTTGAAGAAAAAATGACACGCTTAACATCTGAGCTTTCGGACATGTTCGCAAAGTCTCACGAATTGGAGGACGAAATCCGTAAGAAACTGGAGGCGATTGGGTATGGAATCAAGTGATGAATTAAAATATTATTTCGTCTTCGACACCAACGTTCTATTTCAAGCTTATGAGAAAAAGGCGGATTTTACAACATTCTGTTTTAATGCAACATATGAGAATGTAATTGATATGATTAATCAGCTTGATATTTATAATCAAGTTATACTGGCAATTCCATCTGTTGTTTGAAGTGAGATGGAAAAGCATATCATAGAAAAACATGATGAATTACTTTTATCATATAGAACAACTGTAACAAAAAAGATTTTTCCTGAGTATTCTATACACGAGAATTCAGAAATTGATTATCCTGCATACATAAAAGCTAAAATTACAACCTACAAAACGGAGCTTTCAAATGTGCTTAATAAAGTTATCGAATTACCGATTGCATCAAGCAGTCGATTTGACAGTATAGTAAACCGTGCATTTAACAAGCTCCCCCCTTTTGAAGGTAAAGATAAGAAATCCGATAAAGGATTTAAGGATGCATTATTGTGGGAAAGTATTTTAGAATTTGCATCGAATCATTCAAATTCGAAGATTATCTACTATTCAAAAGATAATGCTTTTGGAGAGTTCCTTCTCAGGGAATTCGTAGAAAGCGAATGCAATTCATCTCTTTTTATTTGTAAAAATGAAAATGAAGTAAAAAAACAATTAGAAATATGGGCAAAAGAAATTGACAAATATTCCTATCAACCAATTCAGAATTATGATGAGAATAAGGAAATCCGCGAGTGGATGAATTCAAACGATTTCCTTGTCCAGATAATTGATCGTGATTTTGGACTTGTAGAAAAGGGACGTTTGATTTCATCCACAATAGCGCATTTGATTAGCATTGACAATATTGAATGCTTGGACACAAATGAAATTTCAAAAGAGTACTACGTTGAAGTTGTTTTACAGATTGAATACCATTTAAAAGATGGTGGAAAAACATCAGAAACTATTAACGCAGGCGTTCAGGTTGAAGAAATTGAAGATACTATTTTTTCAATTGAAGATGCGTATAGAATAGATGACAATGAAGAGGAAAGCGAGATTTAGTTTATGAATACAGGACGAAAAAAGGCGCTTTTGATTGATTACATAGAAGTAAATCCGAGAGAAAAGATAGCCAAAGGCCACATAACCAAGAAAATAGGGATGGATAAATTACACCCCTTTTGTCGCGATATATCAGAGTATGAATTATCTGAATTTAATGGTGGTTCTAAGTTTCGCAATGGCGACACCATTATGGCCAGGATTACTCCCTGTTTGGAAAACGGAAAAACGGCTATGGTAAATATTTTAGATGAAGATGAAGTCGGATTTGGTTCAACAGAATACATTGTATTTAGAGCTAAAGAAGGTTTGACTACACCTGATTTTGTTTACTATCTTGTATGCAGTTCGCTTGTGCGAGATCCTGCAATCAAGTCGATGGTTGGTTCATCGGGAAGGCAAAGAGTACAATTGGATGTAGTGGAAAAGCTTGAAATTAATTTTCCGCCACTACCTGAGCAAATCAAGGTTGCAAGTCTTCTAAAATCATTAGATGACAAAATTGCTCTTAACAATGCGATAAACAATAATTTAGAGCAACAAGCTCGGTTGTTATTTAAGTCGTGGTTCGTTGATTTTGAACCTTTTAACGGAACTATGCCATCAGATTGGGAAGTTGTTCCTCTTGAAAAAATTGTTGACTTTCAAAACGGTTATGCCTTTAAGAGCAAAGAACTTCTTAACGAACCATCTTCTGATTGCTACCAAGTTTTCAAACAAGGACATATTGCCCGTGGTGGTGGGTTTATTCCCGATGGAACAAAAAGCTGGTATCCGAAGAGTCTCGCTTCAAAATTGAAAAAATTCGTCTTAAAAAAAGGCGATATACTTATGGCAATGACTGATATGAAAGACAATGTCGCAATATTGGGAAACACGGCTATTATGCCGATAGATAATGAATACATTGTCAATCAACGAGTGGGACACTTGAGAGCAAACGGATATAAAGGAATTACATATCCATTTATCTATTTACTCACAAATAGCACTGATTTTCTTATTGACCTTCGCAGTAGAGCCAATAGTGGTGTTCAAGTTAATCTGTCATCCGCTGAAATTAAGGCTTCGCAAACTGTTTTGCCATCTGAAAAAGTAAATATGGCTTTTTCTGAGATAACACTTCCGATGTTTGAAGCCATGATAAGCAATCAGCTTGAAAATCAGCGATTGGCACAACTTCGAGATACTCTTTTACCGAAGTTGATGTCTGGCGAACTTGATGTTTCCGATATCGAACTCTAAGCCGCCAATAGACTCGAAAACACTTGCGGTGTTTCCTCGTTACCGCCGCAACAAGTTACTTCAAATTTAACATTATGAATCGGCGGTAAATTATTGTTTATAAGATATCCCATAACTCTCGTGGGTGGCGGGAGCTAATATTGGGGGACTTCCGCCCCATAGTCGTTCTCTAAGAAATATTCAAAGGAGAATTGACTGTGAAACAAGATTTAATCAAAGATGTTATTCAGGGAATGTTACCATATCTGAATAATGCACAAAATGAAAAGTTGCAAGAGGTGTTGCGATATACTTTTGCAAATTATGAGGTAACTGAGAAACAAAATCAAGAGAATAACTCGAAGCAGAACTATGTGGAGCTATTCCTATCGGCAAAGCGAATTGAGGGCTGTTCCGAGAAATCTCTTAAATACTACAAGACAACCATTGAAACAATGCTTGATGAACTGCACAAAGATGTTAAGCACATTGTAACGGACGATATTCGAGGATACCTGACCGAGTATCAGAAAAAGAAGAAATCAAGCAAAGTTACGATAGATAACATCCGCCGTATTTTATCCAGTTTCTTTTCTTGGTTGGAGGATGAGGATTACATACTGAAAAGTCCGGTAAGACGAATACATAGAGTTAAGACTGGGACAAACATCAAGGAAACCTATTCTGATGAAGCGTTAGAACTTATGAGGGATAACTGCACGGAACTGAGAGACTTGGCAATGATAGATATGCTTGCTTCAACGGGTATGCGTGTTGGCGAAATGGTACTACTGAATCGAAATGATATTGATTTCAATGAGCGAGAATGTATCGTGTTCGGTAAAGGCAGTAAGGAGCGAGTGGTCTATTTTGACGCTCGAACAAAGATACATTTGCAGAATTACTTAGAAAGCAGAACGGACGCTAATCCGGCACTGTTCGTGTCCTTGAAATCGCCGCACGAAAGGCTGAAAATCGGCGGAGTTGAGGTTCGGTTACGAGAATTTGGAAAACAGTTAGGATTGCAAAAGGTACATCCGCATAAGTTCAGGCGTACACTTGCAACTATGGCAATAGATAAAGGAATGCCTATTGAGCAACTGCAACAGCTCTTGGGGCATAGGAAGATAGATACGACCTTGCAATACGCAATGGTCAAACAGAGTAATGTTAAAATTGCTCACAGGAAATATATTGGATAGAGAGGGTAACGATTATGGCTGAATGGATTGAATACAAAATATCTGACATTGGAACTGTTGTGGGCGGCGCTACTCCTTCAACAAAAAAAACTGAAAATTATGAAGGTGGAAATATCGCTTGGATTACCCCCAAAGATTTATCCACATTCAGCGGTCGCTATATCCAGCGTGGAGAAAGAAATATTACCGAAATCGGTTTGAAAAGCTGTTCCACCCAGCTTTTACCTCAAAACACAGTTCTGTTTTCTTCAAGGGCGCCAATAGGATATGTGGCTATTGCGGGAAATGAAGTATGTACGAATCAGGGATTTAAGAGTGTTATTCCGAATGAATCCACTGACCCGCTTTTCCTGTTTTATTTACTCAAATACAATAAAGATAAGATTGAAGGTATGGGTAGCGGTACGACTTTCAAAGAAGTATCTGGCAATACTATGAAAAATATTCCTATAAAAGTTCCATCAGATAAAGAAGTGCA
This sequence comes from uncultured Lachnospiraceae bacterium, assembly GCA_937965795.1. Taxonomy (GTDB): domain Bacteria; phylum Bacillota; class Clostridia; order Lachnospirales; family Lachnospiraceae; genus Hominisplanchenecus_A. The sequence continues at coordinate 16,892 of CALCMD010000075.1, forward strand.
GAAAAAAATTGCTTCAATACTTGGCTCTATTGATGACAAAATCGAGGAAAACGAGAGGATAAACAATAATTTAGCGTTTTAAAGGTCAATGTCCGAAACATCAAGCTCGCCGGATATAAGTTTTGGTAAAAGTATGTCTCTGAGCATAGCCAGATGTTCATTCTGCTTACCATTGGTGAAAACCTGACTGAAAATTGACTTGCAATAATCATCAAATACGACAACCTTATCTACGGGAGGAATTAAAATAGGTTCTGTTTCAATAAAGCCTGAAAAGTCAAGATTTTTAATTCCTGTTGTGCCGTTTTCGTAAGAGAAAAAGACACCTTTACCATACAGGTATTGCCAATAATAGTAAATGAACAGACTGTATCCTTCTTTGGGTTTCATTGCCTTACAGAAATTTGTACAAACCATACCGCTATCATAACGGTCAAGTAATGATTGAGTTATAGCTGTACATCTTCCGGTTGATTGAGTAGGACTACCTCCTGAGATTTCAACAACAATGTCACCTGCCGTAAGCTGTTTGGCGGCAAAGTTTTTCGGAAGAATATATCTTGTAGGCATTTTGCCCTTATTGCCGGATTTGACTTCGGGAATATCAGCACCTCTAATGCAGTAAACTTTTTCAGTATTATTACCTGTCTGTGCTTCTTTTCCCCAGTCACCATTTAAGGTTGACTTAATGAGTTCAGAGAATGTTCCTGTTGACCATTTACTGTTTTCAGGATTGTCTATAAAGCATTCTTTGAATATCGCCTGAGCCTGCTGCTCTAAATTATTGTTTAACATAGAAATATAACGAAAAAATTACAGGAGGTTGAACATGCCGAGTTTATTCACAGAAGATACATACGAACAGGCCATCATAGAACTGTTCGAAAATATGGGCTATGATCACCTCTACGCCCCAGATATGGAGAGAGATTATAACAGTCCCCTGCTGGATTCTGTCCTTAGAAATAGTTTGGTGCGTATTAACCGTGGTCTGCCTGTAGAAGCCATTGATGAGGCACTGGCTAAACTGAGAACGTTTGATACTGGAAGCCTGTTGCAGAAGAATATCATTTTCATGGATTATCTACAAAACGGCATCACGGTAAAGTTCTTTGTAAAGGGAGAGGAGCAATCGTCGATTGTGCGCCTGATTGACTACACGAAAGTACAAAATAATTCTTTCTATGTGGTGAATCAGTTTACATTTCTTGAGAATGGAAACAATCGTCGCCCGGATGTTATTCTATTTATAAATGGTTTGCCACTTGTGTTGATGGAGCTTAAAAGCCCGGTAAAGGACGAGGTGGGCGCTGAGAATGCTTATAACCAAATCCGTAATTATATAAAGGACATACCATCCATTTTCTACTATAATGCTATCTGCGTAATTAGTGACCTGTCTACAAATAAGGCCGGAACAATTACGTCTGGTCTTGACCGCTTTATGGAGTGGAAAACAAAAGATGGTAGTTACGAAGATACTTCGTTCGCTGGATTTGAAACTTTCTATGAAGGTATGTTCCAGAAGGAACGCCTGCTTGATATATTAAAGAACTTTATTCTTTTCTCAGGCACCAGTACAGGAAGGTTTAAAGTATTAGCAGGATACCATCAATATTTTGCCGTTCGTAAAGCTATCGAGAAAGCCAAGGTAGCAGCCAGGACAGATGGTAGGGGAGGTGTGTTCTGGCATACTCAGGGCTCCGGAAAATCTCTGTCTATGGTGTTCTATGCACATTTACTGCAGGAAGCCCTGGATAGTCCAACGATTGTTGTTATGACGGACCGCATAGATCTGGATGATCAGCTTTATGCTCAGTTTTCACAGTGTGCGGACTTTTTGCGTCAGACACCGGTGCAAGCCGGGAGTAAGGAACACCTGAAGTCACTGCTTGATGGCAGAAGTGCCAACGGTATTATTTTCACCACAATGTTTAAGTTTGAGCGTGGGGAAAGACCATTGTCAGAACGTAAAAACGTCGTGGTTATGGCAGATGAAGCCCATCGTGGTCAGTATGGATTTGATGAAAAAATCGTCATGTCTGAGAATGAAGCTGGCGAAAAAGAAGCGCATACCGTTATTGGAAATGCACGTATTATTCACGATGCACTTCCAAATGCTACATTTATTGGATTCACAGGAACGCCGATTTCTGCAAAGGATAGAAATACCCGTGAAGTTTTTGGTGATTATATTGATATTTATGATATGACGCAGGCCGTAGAGGATGGCGCTACAAGACCGGTTTATTACGAGAGTCGTGTTGTCCATCTGAAACTGGATGAAAACACACTGGCACTCATTGATTCCACTTATGACATCTTGGAGCAGCAGTCCGATGCTGCGACCATTGATAAAAGCAAAAAGATGCTTGGACAGATGGAAAGCGTTCTGGGAGCAGATTCTACGATAGAATCTCTCTGCGGTGATATTGTCCAACATTATGAAAAATACAGGGCAAATTTCCTGACGGGAAAAGCAATGATCGTAGCTTACTCCCGCCCGATTGCTATGAAAATCTATCGCTGTATCTTAGAGATGCGTCCGACATGGACTGAGAAAGTTGGGGTCGTTATGACTGGCGGAAACAATGATCCGGAAGACTGGAAAGAGATCATAGGAACCAAATCGCACAAGGAAGAGTTAGCAAGAAAATTTAAAGATAATAGCGATCCGATGAAGATTGCCATTGTCGTAGATATGTGGCTGACCGGATTTGATGTACCTTCCCTTGCAACGATGTATGTGTACAAACCGATGCACGGATATAACCTGATGCAGGCTATCGCTCGTGTCAATCGTGTCTTCAAGGATAAAGAAGGAGGATTGATCGTAGACTATGTTGGAATTGCGACAGCCTTGAAAGCGGCAATGAAGGAATATACTAAGCGTGATCAGTCAAAATATGGAGATATGAACATTGCTAGGATGGCATATCCGAAATTTCAGGAGAAGCTGCAGGTCTGCAAGGACTTATTGCACGGCTTTGATTTCAGTGGGTTTATTGGAGGATCACCGCTTACGATGGCAAAGCTCATCACTGGTGGTGTAAACTTCATTTTAGATGCAAAAGTACCAGACAGAAAAGATTTGTTTTTGAAGGAAGCTATGCTCTTAAAGCAGTCACATTCCCTGTGCTCCAGTATGACTACAGAGCAAGAACGACATGAAGCAGCTTATATGGAGGCTTTGCGTTCAACTGTTATCAAGATTACCTATGGCGGCACAGGTGGCAAAAATTTGTCTTTGAATGAAATCAATGACCAAATCAATGAGCTATTGAAGGCAGCAGTTCAAAGCGAAGGAGTTATCAGTCTGTTTGACAGCAGCAAAACAGGTGGTGAGAATTTCAGCTTATTTGATCCTGCCGTTCTGGATGAGATTTCCAGAATGAAGGAAAAGAACATTGCAGTGGAAATCCTGAAAAAGCTCATGGCGGAGCAGGTATCTTTGTATAAGAGAACCAATGTGGTGCAATCTCAGAAATTCTCAGAGAAAATTGCACAGTTAATGAACTCCTACTATAACGGTCTTATAACAAACGAGGAAGTGATCAAGGAGCTTTTGAAAACTGCGGAGGAGATTGCAGGCCTCTATAAGAATGGACAGCAGTTGGGGCTTTCTCAGGAGGAGCTTGCATTCTATGATGCGCTGACGAAGCCGGAACATATTAAGGATTTCTATCAGAACGAGGATTTGATTGCCTTGACAAAAGAGTTAACTGAAATGCTGCGTAAAAATCGTACGATCGACTGGCAGAAGAAAGAGACAGCCAGAGCGCAGATGCGCAAAATGGTTAAACGTCTTCTTAAGAAATATAAATATCCACCAGAAGATTATGATTTTGCCATCAAAACTGTGATTAGCCAGTGTGAGCTTTGGACGGATAATGTGAAACCTCGCAAAGAGGAGAAATTCTATAAATTCGTATCTGAACGCGAATTGAGTATGGTGGCAGAAGAAACAGCTCTTTACGGAGAGAAGAAGTAATCAAAAGAGCAATGATTACCTGTAAAAATTGAAAAAATAGGTGGAATGATATGTCACGAAATTGAGTGACGACAATTTATGTTTTGAGAGTTAGGGTTGTGTGAGGAGAATTATTGTCAAAAGTAAAAAGCAAAGGAGAAAAAATATGCTGAAATACTATGAGTATTTTCCGAGCGTAATGGAATGCTTATCTGACGGAAGATGTTATAAAACAAGCGAAATTATTGAATATTGCTGCGAAAAATTGAAAATATCCGAAGAGGACAAAAAGCAAGTCCTTTCAAGCGGTCAGCCTGTTGTAAGTAATCGTGTTAATTGGGCGGTTACATATTTAAGGAAAGCAAAGCTTATTGAATCTCCCCAAAGAGGAACTTCTCAGATTACGGACAGAGGAAAAGAAGCGTTGAAGGGCAGGGCTGAAAATATTACGCTTGCATATCTCCATAAATTTAAAGAATTTAACGAATTTTGTCATGTGAATAAAGGTAAAAGTGATTCCGGAAATATTCCTGATTTAATAAGCGATGAAAGTCCGCAGGAACAGATAGAAAAAGCTATTTCGCAGATTAATTCCAATCTTGCAGACGAACTTATGACTGAAATCACCAAAATTGCTCCGTATGAATTTGAACGTCTCGTTGTACAACTGCTTATTAAAATGGGTTACGGTTCACAGAGCTTAAATGAAACGGCAGTCACTAAAAAATCGGGCGACGAAGGCATTGACGGAATTATTTCCGCCGACAGATTCGGATTTGATACCGTTTATGTCCAGGCTAAACAGTGGAAAAAGGAAACGTCTGTTGGACGGCCTGAAATACAAAAATTTCTAGGAGCGTTGGCAGGACAAGGAGCGACCAAAGGGCTTTTTATTACAACCGCGCATTTTTCAAAAGAGGCAAAAGATTTTGCAAATAAAAATCTCCAGAGCAAAATTGTTCTGGTTGATGGAGAGGAATTTTGCAGTCTTATGATTGAATATGATTTAGGCGTTTCGACTGTGGAAACGTATAAAATCAAACGAATTGATACGGATTATTTTAATGATGAATTTTGAAGAATTAATGGAACGGATACATTATGTTAGTTGGAAATGAGAAGCGGTGTAAAAGAATGATGGATGTTGTGCGGAATCATAAGAAGTATACTGGAATGTTAAACTTTTGAAACCGGGTAAATGTGGGTTTCATTGGAGCAGAAGGAGTTTTGTTCATAAATGATAGAAAAATATAAGATTTTAGAATCATGGATCATGGTGGAACATTTATCGGAGGGGGATATCAATCTCAATGATAAGGCGATTCTCACTCTGAATGATTTGCATGGACGGGATTTTTATTCGCTGTTTCTGTATGAGATTGAAAAAAAGAAATGGCCTCAGTGGCAAAATGGAGGAGTCGTTGTCTATTTTGATGTCTTTAAATTTCAGGAAGTTGTGGATTTCCTCCGCGCACAGTACGGTTTGGAATCGACGAATGAAGATATTCGCTTCGGAAATAAGTTCAGTTTTGCGCTGTGTTTTGATAAGGAGCTTTATTTTCTGGAAAGCATGACATTCTTTACGGAAAGCGCTTACATACGGTATTACAAAAAGGTACCCCATGAGGAAGAGTTTCGGGAATTTGAGAGAGATCTTAAAAATCAGTTTGCTCAGGATTTTGCTGAGACAGCCGGGGATCTGGAGAAGTTTAATGCGGCAATGAAAAAGCAATTCGTGCGATATGGGATCGATGTGACAAACTGCCGGATGCAGTTTCCGGAAAATATAGAGACGGAAGCGACAAATCTGCATTCTTTTTTCATTGATGATCTGCAAAAAGCAAAGAAAATCAGCACGGCCAATCTGAGTGCCTATTTGTATGGAAATAAGGAGGGACGCAAGAACCTTGACAGCAAAAAAAATTCAGTGAATTTCGAGCCGTATATATTTGAACAGATTTTGCAGCCGAAAAATTATCCTCTGGGCAGGTTTCCAAGCAATACGACGTATGCGCTTTCTCTGATGCAGCAAGTTGCGGTAAATTTATCCATCGGTTTTGATAACAATCAGATACGAAGTGTCAACGGTCCTCCGGGAACTGGGAAAACGACGCTTTTGAAGGACATATTTGCTCAGTTAATCGTGCAGCAGGCGTATGATATTGTGCAGCTTTCGGATCATTTTATCAAAGGGACAGAGAGGACGATTTATTTTAATTGCGCGTCGATTGGAGAAATCCCGGAATACATTACTCAAAACAATATCGTGGTTGCAAGCTCGAATAACAGTGCGGTTCAAAATATTGTGAATGAACTTCCGTTGAGTAAGGAAATTGACAATGCTTTGCTCGCGGAACTCAAAGAGGCGGACTATTTTCGTGAGATATCGAATGCGAAGCTATCGGAAAAGTGGCTGGAAGATGAGAATGGGAAGAGAAGAAAGGAGCTGGTCAAAGAAGCTGTTCCGGGAGAAGAAAAGTTTTGGGGAGTATTTTCACTTGAGGGTGGAAAAGCGGACAATATGGCCAATATCTTCACAAATGTGGAACATATTTATCAATATCTGGAAGAAGAATACCTGCCGGATCAGGGGATATATGAACAATTTAGGAGGTATTATAAGGAAGTAGAAGGGATTCGGGAAAAGAGACAGATATTTGCAGACCGCATTCGGGAATATCAGGAATGTACCCAAAAGCTGGGACAGGTTTTGGACAGCTATCAAAAAGAATTAGAGAAAAGAGAGAATGAGCTGTGTGCAGAACTTCAGAAACTTGCAGAAATCGAACGGGAATGCAGGCAGCAGTTGGAACAGTTGCAATGCTGTCTGAAGGAGACGCAAAACAGAGCGGAAACTGTCGGAAAAAACATGACCAGTATGGACAAGTGTTTTCAGGTATACTAGGAGCAACGTCCTCATTTTTTTTCGGGAAAGAAAAAGAAAGAGGAATATAGGAGCAGATTAAATGAAATTACGGCGCAGCTCGTAAAATTAAGTGATGAAGAGATAGAATGCAGCAAGCAGGAGAAAGAAATTCAACATAAGATTCTTTTGTGGCAGACGAAACTGGGACAAAGTACCGGAAAACAGGCGGAACTTCAGGGAACGTTTGACAGTTGGAAAAAGGAAGAAGACGATAAAATTTCAGATTTGGAAAAAAGAATTCGCGAATACGAAAATATTAGAAACGACGGTAGGGCAGAACCGCTGAATATGAATCAGGCCTATGAGGATTTACAGATGTCAAACCCGTGGTTTGACGAAGCGTATCGTGTCATGCAGTCAAAATTGTTTGCTATGGCATTACGTGTACGAAAACAATTTCTTTATGAGAACAGAAAAAATGTAAAGGCAGCCCTCAGCATCTGGAAGCGCCAGCACGAATATTTGGAACGAAAACCTGTAATTGTGGCAGCATGGAACTGGATGAATATGATAATTCCGGTGATTAGTTCCACATTTGCCAGTTTTTCTCGTATGTGCAAAAATCTTGGGGCAGAGACACTGGGGCATCTTTTTATCGATGAAGCAGGACAAGCGCTTCCGCAGGCGGCTGTCGGGGCGATTTATCGCAGCAGGCATGTGATGGTGGTCGGTGATCCGCAGCAGATCAAACCGGTTCTTACGCTGGATTCCAATATCCTGTATATGCTGGGCAGGCATTTTGGGGTGACGGAAAAATATTTGTCTGCATCGGCGTCTGTACAGACCTTAGTAGATGCGGCGAGTCAGTATGGGTTTTATCGAAAGCAGGACAAGTCGGAGGATTCATGGGTTGGTATTCCGCTATGGGTGCATAGAAGATGCCGGTATCCGATGTTTACAATTTCAAACATGATTTCCTATGACGGACTTATGGTGCAGGGGATGAAAAAGTATGGAAAAACAGGGTGGTTTGATGTTGGTGGAATGGCGAACGATAAATATGTCGAGGCGCAGGGGGAATTCCTTTTGCAAAAGCTCAGGGAGATGATAGCTAAAAATCCAAAAATCATAGATAAAAAAGAAAAAGACGTAGTTTATGTAATTACGCCGTTTTCTAATGTAGCATATCAGCTTTCGAAAAAATTGCAGAAAATTCATTTTACCAGATACGATGAATATGAGAAGCCGACCAATGTTGGAACTGTTCATACGTTTCAGGGGAAAGAGGCTCCAATCGTATTTTTTGTGCTCGGCGCAGACCAACAGAGCAGCGGCGCTGCGCGCTGGGCAGTGGACGAAGCGAATATCATGAACGTTGCGGCTACGAGAGCCAAAGAGGAGTTTTATATTATCGGTGATAGGAAATTGTATCTCGGACTCGGCTGTGATGTCGTGACAGATACGGACTGGATTATCAGACAATACAAAAATCAGCACCCGGATCTTGTGTATGATCAGATATATAAGACGGAGCTGCGTATGCAGGTCAATGAAACACAGATGCCTGTTATAGATGCGGATTTAAGACGAATTACGGGAACGGTTAAATATGTTGGGAAGGGAACAAAAAGTTTTTATGCCTATGTCGCTGGCGTTGACGGAAAAGAATATTCCATTACCGAAAACATTTATCTCAAGACGGAGCATGCGATAGAAGTGATTCAAAAGGGTAAAAAAATATCTTTTGTTCCGGAAGAAGGGAAAAAGAAACTGTTTGCTACAGAGGTGAAGACGGATGTTTAGCGGGAAATTTAACGGCGCTCAGATTTGTAAATATTGACTTTAAGAAACAGCAGCAGATATTTCTCCGTGAAAAAATAAGAGTGAAGATATGTAATAGAACAGTATCTTCACTCTTTTCTGTTACATTTTTTTATAGGCGTTTCCCCATTCAACCATAGAATCGAGAATAGGTTTTAGGGACCGGCCTAAATCGCTTAAGGCATATTCGACTCTTGGCGGAACTTCTGGAAAGACAGTTCTTGTGACCAGTCCATCATTTTCCATTGAGCGGAGGCTGTCGGTGAGAACCTTCTGGCTGATGCCTTCCAAATCCTTTTTAAGTTCGTTGAAACGCCAGGGTCGTGCCAACAGATTTCTTATGATAAGTAATTTCCATTTGCTTCCGATAAGGGCAACGGTAGTGGCAACCGGGCATTCTGGCAATTCTTCTTTTGTCAGCATAAAATCCACTCCTTACTTAGATTTCTTTTGAATGTTACATCAAATTATAATGTAACACGGATAGAACTGTCAATGGGTTACAAAAAGGTGACCAGTGTTACTTTTTTGTGCCTCTGTAATAAAAATGTGCGTACTTTTTTTTATGACCCGGTCTTGCTATTCTTAAGGTGCAGTAGGGCAAAAGCCCGCAAAGATTATATTGCAGGAGGTAAGTGAAATGGCATTAACAAACATTGCAGGTTGGAACGAAGACGAGAACAGGCAGGCAAGCGCAGCATGCGGGACAGCATGTGGAGCATTCGACAAACCGGAAGAAAAGCCGGCGGCATGCGGGACGGCGTGCGGAGCGTCTGACAAACCGGAAGAGAAACCAGCGGCATGCGGGACGGCGTGTGGAGCATCTGACAAGTAAGCGGAGATCAGAAGAAGGGAGTTGGATAGGATGAACCAGTATTTTTCTTTTCAATGGCACATTACAGATGAATGTGACCAGCGCTGCAAGCACTGCTATATTTTTTCGGGAGAAGGATGCAGGGAACTTAAGAGCATGACCTGGGAACAGATGCAGGAGGTGGTAGCAAATTGCGAAGATTTCTGTAAGGTTTACAATAGAGTGCCCTACTTTTACATTACTGGAGGAGATCCTATCCTTCACCCTGATTTCTGGAAACTGATGGTAATGTTAAAAAGTAAGGACATCCCATTTACGCTTATGGGAAATCCGTTCCATTTGGATGATGACATTTGCAGAATGCTGAAAGTCTGTGGCTGTGAAAAATATCAGATGTCACTGGATGGAATGAGAGAAACGCATGATTGGTTTAGAAAAACGGGGAGTTTCGATCTTACATTGGAAAAGGTTGGCTGCCTGAATCGTGCCGGAATAAAAAGTGTGATTATGAGTACTGTTTCAAAGACAAATATGGATGAGATACCGGATGTAATTGATACGGTAGTGAAAGCGAAAGTTAAGGTTTTTGCATTTTCCCGTTATGTGCCGACTGGTGGAGAAGTAGATACCAGCATGACTCCACAGGAGTACAGAAATCTTCTTGAAATCTGTGATGCAAAATATAAGGCATATGAAAAAGCAGGATGTGAAACCTATTTTAATAAAAAAGACCATCTGTGGACTTTGTATGAATATGAAACAGGGCAATTGAAACTGCCTGTAGATGCGAAAGAAGGCATGATTTACGGAGGGTGTAACTGTGGGAATTGCCATATCACGATTTCATCAAATGGTGATGTGATGGCGTGCAGAAGGGTTACAAACAGTAAGGTGGCAAATATTTTTGAAGACAGACTGGCAGATGTGTGGATTTGTCAGATGGAAAAATATAGAGAGTATGATAAATTTAAGAAGTGCAGTAAATGTGAGCTGAAAGCATGGTGCAGGGGCTGCCCTGCGGTTGCAAATGGAACAAATGGGGATTTCTATGAAACAGATCCACAGTGCTGGAAAACGAAGAATGAGATCACGGGAGAGGAATTGCCATGTTAATGGATTTGATTAAAGCGAGACACTCTATCAGAAAATATACAAATGAGCAGATAAGCAGAAAGGACCTTGAGACAATTTTAGAAGCTGGTACTTTTGCTCCAAATGCTGGCGGAGGACAGAGAAGCATGATGGTTGCGATTCATAACAAGGAACTGGCGGCTCATGTAGGAAAAATGAATATGGCCAATTTTGACCGTACGCATTTAGCTGGAAGTTTTGTTTCGAAGGAACAGCCAAGTACCATCGATGATTCGTCCATAAAAAATGGATTCTATGATGCACCTACAGTCATTTGTATTTTTTCGCAGAATAATTTTATGTTCAAAACAGCAGATGCTTTCTGTATGGCTGAAAATATGATTTTGCAGGCAACAGAACTGGGAATTGCCTCCTGTATCATTTCAAGGGGATACGAAACCTTTGATCATGAGGAAGGCCGAAACTTAATGAAAGAATGGGGAGTGCCGGAAGGGTATACCTGCCAGTGCTTTGTCATTCTGGGCTTTATAAACGGAGAGCAGCCACACAGGAAACCAAGAAAACCAAACAGAGTTAAGATTGTTGAACAGGAGGCGCCAGATGGATTTAACAACATGTCTTAAAAAAATGGAATTGGTCGGTGTACTTGCATTTGCCACAGTAGACAGCGATGGTGCACCCCAGATCAGGAATATCAGCGCCATTCATTATGAACCAGATGCTTTCTATTTCTTCACCGCAAGGGGAAAGAACTTTTGTAAGGAATTGCTGGAAGATGGCAGAGTTCAGATACTATGCTATACCAAGTACAAGGAAATGATTCGCTTGTCCGGTAAGGCATATGCGGTTCCTGAAGAGGAACAGATGAAATGGCGGGATATAATCTTTCAGGAACAGCCGTATCTTGCCAATGTGTATCCGGGAGATACAAGAAGCATTGGTATTATCTTTTGTATTGATACTGCGGAAATTGAGTATTTTAATCTTGGCGTTCATCCAATATTTCGGGAGACATATCGTTTGGGAAATGTTAAACTGAAAGAGAAAGGATATTTTATAACAGAAAGCTGCATCTCCTGTGGAGCATGCCGGAAGGTGTGTCCGCAGAAATGTATAGAGGAAGGATCACCTTTTATGATCAGACAGAATCATTGCCTTCACTGCGGCAACTGTTATGAAAACTGTCCGGTAAAAGCCATTGAAAGAAGGGGAAGAAATGAACCAGAATGAAAAACGCTTGTTCCTGATTAAGAACTTATTAAAAGAACAGCCAGAATATGAAAAGATGCAGATACCGGTTCGCGTAGATGAACAGAAAACGATGCTCCGGTCTCTGATGAATGTTAGAATGCCTGGCAACATAGGTGATGAACTGATAAGTGTTCAGGATGAATATTTACGGCAGGTCAATGCAGAAAAGGGCGTTGTTACGCTTTCAGATATGGAAGAGATGCAGCCAGATCTATATGTCTGGAAAGGTGATATCACAAGGCTTAAGGCTGGAGCAATTGTAAATGCTGCAAATAGCGGGATGACAGGATGCTATCAGCCGTGTCACAACTGTATTGATAACTGTATTCATACGTATGCCGGAATCCAGTTAAGGCTTAAATGTGCTGAAATCATGGAAGAACAGGGGTATGAAGAACCAACCGGTCAGGCAAAGATTACCCCGGCATATAATCTTCCCTGTGATTACGTAATCCATACGGTAGGACCAATCGTGCAGGGAAAATTGACAGAAAAACATGAGGCCCTGCTGGCATCATGCTATCAAAGCTGTTTAAAGGTTGCTGATGAAAATGGACTGGAATCCATTGCATTCTGCTGTATATCAACAGGCGTATTTAGGTTCCCGAATGAACGGGCAGCAACAATTGCAGTAAGAACAGTGAAAAAATATAAAGAGAAAACAGGCAGTTCCATTAAAGTGATATTTAATGTGTTTAAAGATCTGGATGAAGAGATCTACAGGGAACTGTTAAGATAGAAGGTGACGCTTGTGAAATGGATGAAGTTTCCAGACCGGAAAATAACATTTGAATCTTTTCTCTGCGGGACGCCTGCAAGGGATTACATCTTTCAGGACGCCGCTTACGATAAACAGGTAAAAGACGCAGCAAAAATGATACGGAATGCAGATTATGTGCTGATTGGAGCTGGCGCCGGAATGAGTACGGCTGCCGGCGCACAGTATGGCGGTAAATTCTTTGAAGAAAATTTTGGTGAGTTTCAGAAGAAATATGGCAATGGTCCGTACATGCAGGATATGTATTCGGCAGGCTTTTATCCGTTTCCGGATGAAGAAAGCTATTGGGGCTACTGGTCAAGGCAGGCGCTGCTTGCTGGAATAACTCTTGATGTAACACCGCTTCATAAGCTTCTTTTAGATGGGGTATCAGATAAAAAGGTATTCGTATTAAGCACCAATGCAGATGCTCAGTTTATAAAAGCCGGGCTGCCGGGTGAAAAGATTTTCTGTACGCAGGGAGACTATTTTCGCATTCAATGTGGCAGAGGATGTCATGGCAAAACATATGACGCAGTAGAATTGTTTCATCAGATGGATCAGGAAAGAAGAGATTGTAAGATTCCAACTGATATGGTGCCAAAGTGTCCTGTTTGTGGCGGGCCAATGGACATGAATCTTCGTAAAGATAACTTTTTTGTTCAGAATGATGCCTGGTATGCGGCAGAAGAAAGATTTTCTGATTATCTGTCAGAAGCGATCGATAAAAAGCTGGTACTTCTGGAACTGGGGGTAGGCTTTAACACCCCGACAATTATCCGGTTCCCATTTGAAAAGCTTGTAAGAGAGCATGATAATATAAGTCTGATAAGATTGAATCTTGAACAGGCAGTTGTGCCGGAAAGTTTTGGAAACAGAGCAGTAGGTATACATGCTGACCTGAAAGAGAGCATCAAAGATATTGTGGAGGAAGTGAGGCGTAAGCAATGAAGCTACGTGAACGGATTTCATGCAATCACTCTTTTGCAATAGCATTTTGATAAAACTGTTGGGAAAACCTGAAAATTCTGCAAACAATTTTACAGAAAATTCTGCAAACAATTTTATGTCTTATTGACAAAAGCCGGAGAAAAGAGATATACTGCTAATTAAATGAGCGGCGATTCCTGTAAGGCGGCCGCTTTTCTTAAGAATGAAAGTTAGACAGGGAGGTGACGTCATGCAGATGCAGGTTTTTCAGGGTATCCTAATCCCGTTTTTGGGAACGGCGCTCGGCTCTGCCTGTGTGCTGTTCATGAAGAAAAGCTTAAATCCTATGCTACAGAGAGCTCTGACCGGATTTGCCGCCGGCGTCATGGTGGCGGCTTCCGTATGGAGTCTTTTAATACCTGCCATGGAGCGGTCGGAGGCTATGGGACAGTGGGCATTCGTACCCGCTGCGGCCGGATTCTGGCTCGGCATTCTGTTTCTGCTGGTTTTAGACCGGGCAGTGCCGCATCTGCACATGAACAGCAGTAAGGCGGAAGGGCCGGAAAGCAGCTTGCAGAAAACCACCATGCTGGTGCTTGCGGTGACGCTCCACAACCTGCCGGAAGGCATGGCGGTGGGCGTCGTTTATGCCGGGTGGCTTTCCGGTGAGGCAGGTATCACGGTCACAGGTGCGCTGGCTCTTTCAATCGGGATCGCCATACAGAACTTCCCGGAGGGAGCGATCATCTCCATGCCCCTGCGGGCGGAGGGCGTCAGTAAGAAAAAAGCATTCCTGTACGGTGCGCTTTCCGGCGCAGTGGAGCCGGTGGGAGCGGCGCTTACCATACTTGCGGCTGGCTTTGTGGTTCCTCTTTTGCCGTATCTGTTAAGTTTTGCAGCGGGCGCAATGGTCTATGTGGTGGTAGAAGAGCTGATTCCGGAAATGTCTGAGGGGGAGCACTCCAACCTGGGGACAGTTCTGTTTGCGGCAGGCTTTACGGTCATGATGGCGCTGGATGTGGCGCTGGGATAAATGAAAATACGATTCATAGAAATAAGAAATTCCAACCGATAGATTGGAATTTATAGGGTGGTTTATATGGAAAATTTTGAACAATATTTAGAAAAAACCATACCTGAAAAAGATAGTTTAAAACTTGTTAAAAAGGTCGAAAAATATTTTAGTATCTGTATTTCTTTTGATTCAGCCGTAGAAAAACTATTGTGACGATTACCGCCATCATTTCTGCTGCAACGATAGACATCCAAATGCCATCCGCTTTCCAAAGAAGAGGAAAGATCAAGACGGCTGCAATCTGAAATACCAGGGTTCGCATAAATGATATTGCCGCTGAAACGAATCCGTTGTTTAACGCAGTAAAAAACGAGGAACCGAAAATTGCAAATCCCGAAAAGAGAAAAGAAAAAGAAAAAATCGAGAATGCACGGACAGTCAGACGAAGAAGTCCCTCATCATAGCCTGCAAACAAAACAGAAAGCGGTCGTGCCAGAAGATAAGCGGCAGAGAACATAACTACTGCAAAGGTACCAATCAAGACCAGGCTTTTTTTCAATAATCCTTTCAGTTCTTTATGATTCTTTGCGCCAAAATGATATCCGATAACCGGAGCTGTTCCAACCGAATATCCAATGAATATCGCCTGAAATATCATACTGACATACATAAGTACCCCATATGCGGCAACTCCATCCTCACCGGCATATTTCAGTAATTGCACATTATAGAGCATACTTACAACAGACATTGCAATATTGCTCATCAATTCTGATGAACCATTGATACAGGTTTTCGCAAGTGATTTTCCGTCAAACTCTGTTTTGCCGAGTTGCAGAAGACTGCTATTAGGGCGTGCAAAATATAGGAGAGGTACAATACCGCCTACACATTGACTGATCGCCGTTGCAGATGCAGCTCCTTCAAGTCCCCAGTGAAATACGGCAACAAACAAGGCGTCCAGTATCATATTGGTAAGTCCTGCAACAATCGTTACATAAAGTCCGAGCGCCGGCTTTTCGGCAGCAGCAAAAAGGCATTGAAATTCATATTGTAGGATATATGCAGGAATTGCCATTAAAATAATACGCCCATATTTGACACTGTCTGCTAAAAGCTGTCCTTCTGCCCCTAATGCAGATGCCAAAGGGCGAAGAAAGATAATCCCCAAAAAAGTCAGCACAACACCGCTAACGATTGATGTATAGACTATAAGCGAAAACAGATGCTTTGCTTTTTCAGGATTGCCTTCTCCCATAGTTTTCGCAATGAGCGCACCTCCACCCGTTCCAAACATAAATCCGCAGGAGCCGAGAATCATTAGAAAGGGCATAATAAAATTAATAGCAGTAAACGGTGTTTTTCCGACAAAATTTGACACAAAAAATCCATCAACTACACCATATATAGAAGTGAACACCAGCATAATGATGGATGGCAAAGTAAACCTTAAAAGTTTTCTATAATTAAAGTGATCTGATAATTGAATGTTCATTTTTCCTCCACTATAGAGTTTTATTTTTTTCTTTCAGAGAAGTTAAAAACCTCTCCGTTAATGTAAGATACTTTTCTACATCATCTTTTTCCCAGGATGCAAAGATATCATTTTCAATCCCAATCAGGCGGATAGCAGTATGCTTTGCCAATTGTTTCCCCTTATCTGTCAGGCAGACAATTTTATTTTTAACGCCGACTGATTTTAAATATACAATACCTTCCTTTTCCAGTTTGCGGATTGCAGAATTTATGGTCTGCTTGCTGACGCCGGAACGACGGCTTATTTCCTGAAGCAGACAGCTATCTCCGTTATCGCAAATGGTATATAGAATAATCATTGCGCTGTCAGATAATCCCAAATGTAAAGAAATATCATGATACACGGCGTTCATTTCCCCCACCAGGTGATTATAGCGTTTCATCTCATTTGAAATACAAGTTTTCATTTTGGCATTTCTCCTTTGGTGCGAAATCATACCAATGTCAAGCCATTTTTCTATTACTTTTTGTTTTGAGCTGTTTCTATTACTTTTTGTTTTGAGCATTTCTATTACTTTTTGTTTTGAGCTGTCTGTTGACAAACTGTAAAAAATGATATAATATGTAGCTATTTACAGAAAAAGGGGATTTGATATGGAGGAAAAGTATTTTGGGCCGCTTATGAAAAAAATAAGTGAAGAGATGGACCGAAGGGCGAATATGGAAATTAAAAAATACAATCTCACACTCACGCAGACAAGAATTATTCTATTTTTGGCGGGAAAGGAAGCGAAAACGGTTACGCAAAAAGAACTGGAAAATTTTCTTAGGGTTTCACATCCCACGACGGTAACGATTGTTAAGAGTATGGAAGCAAAGAAAATAGTGAAAACTTCTTTGGACGACGCCGACAGGCGTATGAAAAATGTGAAGTTAATCTGGGGTGATGAAGCAATATACAGCGAATTAGAACGGAATGCTGAGAATATGGAGCGCAAACTGCTTGCCGGATTTTCCGAAGAAGAAAAAGAACTGTTTTATATATTTTTAAGGAGAGCATATAGAAATGCTGTGACATAAAATCATTCATTTGATGTGATATTTTTTGTTCATATATGTAGCTATCTACACAATTGAAGGCCCGTGGCGGACTGACGGGAATAAAAGGAGGAACAATATGGAACAATCATTGGAAAAGTATAGTAAGATGCCTGTTTCAAAGGCAGTCATTCAGAATGCCTTGCCTGCGGTAGCAGCAATGCTTATGGTGCTTATCTATAATTTGGCAGATACTTTCTTTATCGGCCGGACACAGGATGCCTATCAAGTGGCGGCAGTATCACTTGCGACGCCTGTTTTTTTGGCTTTTATGTCCATTGGAACTATTTTTGGAGTTGGAGGAACATCCGTTATATCAAGAGCTTATGGAGAAGGAAAAAAAGAGTATGCGAAAAAGATATGTTCTTTTTGTATGTGGAGTTGTATCGCAATCGGTATTCTTCTCACGATTGGATTTTTATGGTTTATGGAACCATTGCTGAAGTTGATCGGAGCCAGTGAAGATACCTGGGAGTATACGAAAACATATCTTACGATTGTAAGCTTTTCCGGAACCTTTGCATTAATTTCCAGTTGCTTTTCCAACATATTAAGAGCAGAGGGACAGGCAACGAAAGCGATGAACGGGCAGCTTATTGGTAATATATTGAATATGGCATTGGATGCTGTTTTTATTATGGCATTTCACTGGGATATTGCAGGATGCGCATTGGCGACTCTTCTGGGGGAAATGCTAGGAGCCGTATATTATCTGCATTATTATTTGACAGGAAAATCTGCACTAAGCATCCATATCAAAGATTTTACTTTGAAGGACAAAGTTGCAGGCGGCGTATTGGCAATAGGTATTCCGGCAGCGCTGGGTTCTCTTTTAATGAGCGCCTCACAGATTATTATGAACAGCCGGATGGCTGCATACGGAGATATGGCTGTTGCAGGAATCGGGGTCGCGATGAAGATTGTCATGATTACAGGAATGGTATCTATGGGAATCGGACAGGGTGTGCAGCCGCTTCTTGGATATTGCACAGGGGCAAAGACATGGGCGCGGTTCAAAAAGTATATGAAATTTGCATTCTGCTTCGCAACCGTTCTGGGGTTATCCTTAACGATTCTCTGCTATGTGTTTACAAATCAGATTGTCGGTGTGTTCCTGACGGATACAAATGCTTTTGATTATGCAGTTCAATTTGCCAGAATTCTGCTTTCTACGGGTCCGATATTTGGTATTTTCTACGTGCTTACCAATGCCTTACAGGCGATGGGCGCTGCAATGCCATCCCTTATGATCAATATCAGCAGGCAGGGACTGATTTATATTCCGGTGTTGTTTATATTGAATGCGGCGCTTGGCGTTACCGGCCTTGTGTGGGCGCAGCCTATTGTAGATGTGATTTCTTTCGTAGTTGGAATCGGAATGTATATTCAGGTTTCCCGAACAAGGATGAAACAGGCAGATTTATAAAAAGTTTAAATTGCTTCTTGACTTTTCAAAGGAAAGATTGTATTGTAATCTATGACTGAAATGGTATTTAGAGTCACAGAAAGGAGAGAGATTTGTGGCAAGAAGTTTTACGGAAAGGGAAAAAGAAAACATCAAAACAAATTTGCAGGAAGCCTGTAAGCAGAGCTGGACACAGTACGGCTATAAAAAAACGAGTGTCGATGATCTTTGCAGGCAGACAGGCATTTCAAAGGGAGCGTTTTATCTTTTCTTTGAATCGAAAGAGGCGCTCTTTTGTGAAGTCTTGTGTTCCGTGCAAGAACAAATCTGCGACGCGGCATCCAGGGTAATCGAAAAACATAAAGATAAGCATGGTGTTGCAGAAGCCTTGAAGCTCATTTACCGGGAATATGATAAAAACAATTTTTTGTACGATTCGGACAGCATGGACTTTACAATTTTGATGAACAAGTTATCGGAGGAACAGGCAAAAAAAATTGAAACATCCAACCATATGAGCCAACAGCTTTTTTTAAGCTCACCATATTTGCAATTTCAGGTTGATACGGATATGGCTTTGTCAGTTATTTACTCTTTAATTATGAATATCAAAAATAAGGATATTCTTCCACACAATCACATGGAAACTTTTGATTTCATGGTTGACCATTTGATTGACAGTTTGTATGAATAACAGGAGGCAGAAAATGAAAACGGAAGTTATAAGAAGAAATCATACAGAGATTGCGGTTGTAAGCAGCGATGAACTGCTGATTACAGATGTTCCGTCTGCTTTAGATTTAGTTATGACAGTAAAGTATGAAACGGGCTGTACCAATATTGCCGTAAACAAGGAAGCGATTATAAAGGATTTCTTTGTATTGAGTAGTTGCCTGGCAGGGGAAATCTTGCAAAAATTCATAAATTATGGTGTGAGGTTTGCAATATATGGTGATTTTTCAAAATATACGAGCGAGCCGTTAAAAGATTTCATGTATGAAAGCAATAAAGGAAAAGATATTTACTTTCAGCCTACGGCCTCTCTTGCAGTTGATAAGCTTTCTGGGCGCGCCAAGAACAAAAAAGAGACAGATATGAACGCTGATTGCAGGCGGTAGGGCGTGGATACCGGTATAACTGCATAAATATCTGGCTTTTTCCCTTGTTTTTGCCCTTATGGGCAAAGGATAAGGGAAAATTTTTTTATTCACGTCTTCAACAGAAATCGATGCGCCGCGCTTTGGCGTAATGCCTCTCATTTTTGTGCAGATATAGAGAGGAAAAGTGAGAGCTAAAATGTTATAATAAAAAAGGTAAATTTATCTGCAAATAAGGAGGTATCCCAATGGAATGGGTTGAACGATTAAATCAGAGCATGAAGTATATTGAGGAACATTTGACGGGCGAGATTGACTACGAACAGCTTGGACGGATTGCCTGCTGCTCCACCTATCACTATCAGAGAATGTTTACTTATATGGCGGGCATTACTCTGGCAGAGTATATCCGAAGAAGAAAAATGTCTTTGGCAGCAGTAGATTTGCAGGGTGGGAATGAGCGAATTATTGATGTTGCTGAGAAATACGGCTACCATTCCCCAACAGCATTTAACAGAGCTTTTCAGTCGTTTCATGGAATTGCGCCTTCGTCTGTTAAAGGGGAGGGCGTATCTGTGAAATCTTTTTCTCCCATTGTATTTAGAATTGCTGTAAAAGGAGCAACGGAAATGAATTATCGAATCGAAACAAAGAACGCTTTTCGTATTATTGGCGTATCGGCGCCTCTTGAACAGGAAATCGAAAACAATTTTATGGTTGTGCCGAAGATGTGGCAGGATGCCGCTGTAAATGGCACAGTAGAGAAGCTGGCAGGAATGATGGACACGCCGCCAATGGGGCTTTTGGGCGTGAGTGCCTGCAATGACGAGGAACAATGGAAATATTTTATTGCCGTTTCAAGTACAAAAGCGAGTGGTAAATTTGAAGAATATATAGTGCCTGCATCTACCTGGGCGGTCTTTTCCGGCTCAGGAACAAATCATTCGATACAGGAATTGGAACAACGAATTATAACCGAGTGGCTTCCGACTTCCGGATATGAATATGCAAACGCCCCTGATATTGAAGTTTACTTAAATCCGGACCCGCAGAATGCGCAATACGAGGTATGGATACCTGTTACAAAGAAAGCAAAGTAATAATCTGCATATTTTATTCAAAAGATTCAATGCCTTCAGTGCCAGAGGAAGCGTGTTATGGCGTCAGGGACTTGAAATTCTGCCGAATGAATAAAACAGGCGCATTCGTGGAAAAATAAGGATTATTTTTTCGCGGAGGTAAGCATATGTATGGCTCTTTTTATGGCTGGTATTTGAAATGCCAGTCTGACACACAGACTTTAGCGGTAATACCTGCCGTTCACAAAGCAGGGAGGAGACGCACCTGTTCGATTCAGATTATTACGGATCACGACGCCTGGACAGTTACATTCCATGCAGATATATTTCAACGGACGAGGAAGAATATTTTCATCGGAGAGAACCAATTCGGTGAAGAAGGGATTCGTCTGGCAATCCAAACACCACAGCTAACCGTTAGGGGAAAATTGAATTTTGGCTCACTTCGCCCCCTAAAATATGACATTATGGGGCCGTTTGCGTTCGTGCCATTTATGGAATGCCGCCACAGCGTGCGGAGTATGCGGCATTCGGTCTGGGGAAATGTGTGCATCAATGGACAAAAATATTCTTTTCAGAATGCCTGGGGATACTGGGAAGGAGACCGGGGCCGGTCATTTCCGAAAGAGTATATCTGGACGCAATGCTGTTTTTCCGGCGGGTCTTTCATGTTATCAGTGGCGGATATTCCCATTGCAGGTATTCATTTTACTGGTATTATAGGCGTGATATTATGGCGGGGGAAAGAGTACAGAATCGCTACTTATCTGGGAGCCAGGGCGGTTCAAATTCAAAACAAAATGGTCCGGGTGATACAGGGGAATCTGGAATTGGAGGTTCGGCTGCTGGAAACACCAGAACGTCCGCTTAAGGCTCCGGCGAAAGGGGATATGATAAGGACAATTCACGAAAGCGCAGCTTGTCGGGCTTTCTATCGATTCCGCAAAGAGGGGCGTACTCTTTTTGCCTTTGAAACAGACAGGGCTTCCTGTGAATTTGAATATCATTCCTGATTGCGCGATATAGAATGACAGATTTGAATTGCGGATTATGTCCCATGCACTTGAATAAATATTGTCCCGTTTGCGGTGGTGGAGAGGGAAATCAATCCTTTCCACTTTCTTTGTTCAGGAAAATGTTATCATAAACATGACATACAGTTGACGTGTTTGACAGGATATAATAAAAAAGGAAGTGAAAAGTGTCATGAAGATAGATAGGCTTATCGGAATTCTTTCTGTGCTATTGCAGGAAGAAAAGGTTACAGCGCCGCTCCTTGCAGAAAGGTTTGAGGTGTCCAGAAGAACAATCAACAGAGACATAGAAGCTTTGTGTAAAGCGGGGATTCCGATCAGTACCTCACAGGGTATTGGCGGTGGTATCCGTATTATGGACGGGTACAGGATGGATAGAACCATTCTGACGTCCAGGGATATGCAGATGATGATAGCTGGTTTACGTAGTCTTGATAGTGTAAGCGGCAGTCATTATTATAGCCAGCTTATGGAGAAAATCAAAGCCGGTTCCTCTGAATTTGTAAGCGGAAGTGAATCAATATTAATTGATCTGTCATCCTGGTATAAGGATTCCCTGACTGTGAAGATCGAACTGATCCAGGACGCCATTGAGTCAAAAAAGGTTATTGGATTTCATTATTATGCGCCAAGTGGGGACAGCATCCGGCAGATAGAACCGTATTATTTGATTTTCAAGTGGAGCAGTTGGTATGTGTGGGGCTGGTGCAAGCTCAGAAAAGACTTTCGTATGTTTAAGCTGAATCGTATGGATCAGATCATACAAACAGAGGAAGGGACGGCAGCCAGAGAAGTTCCGATGCCCGATGTGTCTACAGAAGCGATATTTCCAGGCGGAATCCATGTGAAGGCAGTCTTTGATCCCTCTATGAAATGGCATTTGATAGAGGAATTTGGAGCTGATTCCTTTACCGTGCAGCCGGATGGAACACTTCTTTTCGAGTATGAATATACGGATAAGGACAATCTGATTACCTGGATGCTGACTTGTAAGGATAAAGTGACGGTGCTGGAACCAGAGGGTATCAGAAAGGAACTTTTGCACATTGCAAATAACATGATTAAGAAATACGAATCTTGCGGATTCGGAGGGGAATCTGATTGAGATTGGTTCATTTACAAAATAGGAGGAATCGATATGCCAAGACCCAGGAATAAAGAAGATTTAATCGCAGCAGCAAATGCAAATTATGAGAAACTGCTTATGATGATAGAAAAAAGAAATGACGCAGAGATTCATACGATTTATGACTTTTCAGCAGACGAAAAGAAAAAGGAAGCGCACTGGAGGCGAGATAAAAATCTCAGAGATGTTCTGATGCACCTGAATGAATGGCATCTGTTGCTTTTGGAGTGGATTAAGAATCGTGAGAACGGCGGTAATAAACCATTTCTGATGGAAGGCTATAATTGGAAAACATATGGTGATATGAACATGATTTTCTATGGCCGCTGCCAGGGCGTTTCAGAGGATGAGGCCCTGAATAGATTCAAGGATTCCCATCATAGGGTGATGGAGGCGTTGGATACGTTCTCTCAGGAAGAATTATTTACAAATACTTTTTACCCCTGGGTAGGCGGCAGTTGTATCGGAAGCTATTTCATCAGTGTCACCAGCAGTCATTATGACTGGGCAATGAAGAAGATGAAAGCACATCAGAAGAAAATTGTAAATAAAAAGGGGAGTTTGTGATGAAGATAGAAATGAGAATTTCCATAAGGGTGAATTTTGGAAGGAGAAGCAGGTATGGCTTTTGATTTTAAGAAGGAATACAAAGAATTTTATATGCCGAAGAGCAAACCGGAGATCGTGAATGTTCCGAAGATCAAATATATTGCTGTCCGGGGCAAGGGGAATCCGAATGAAACAGGCGGTGCATATCAGCAGGCGATAGGCATTCTGTACGCCGTGGCATATACGTTGAAGATGAGCTATAAGACCGATTATAAAATAGAAGGATTCTTTGAATATGTGGTACCGCCGCTGGAAGGTTTTTGGTGGCAGAAGGGAGTCAGTGGTGTAGATTATGGGAATAAAGATACGTTTCACTGGATTTCCGTAATCAGGCTTCCGGATTTTGTTTCGAAAGCTGACTTTGAATGGGCGGTAGAAACTGCATCAAATAAAAAGAAAATGGATTGCCACAGTGCAGAATTTTTGGAGGTTGAGGAAGGACTTTGCGTGCAGATGTTACATACCGGACCGTTTGAGGATGAGCCAGCTACAGTAGCACGGATGGATGCTTATCTTCGCGAAAATGGATATGAGAATGACATAAATGATGAAAGGCTTCATCATGAGATTTATATGTCGGATCCCAGAAAGACTGCTCCGGAGAAGAGGAAAACGGTAATCAGGCATCCGATTAAAAAGGTGGTGAAATAAGTGGCGACGACAAAAGAATTTCATGATTATGTGACGGGCAGTCTGGGCAGAGTTGGCGAGATTACGACCAAAAAGATGATGGGTGAGTACTGCATTTATTATAAGGGAAAATTGATCGGAGATATTTGCGGAAACCAATTTTTCTTGAAGCCTACAGATTCCGTGCTGCGGCTCATGCCTGATGCAGACAGGGCATATCCTTATGAGGGATCAAAGACGTTGATGGTAATTGTGGATGATGTGGAAAATATAGAATTGATGGAAACAGTTCTGAATGCGGCGTATGAGGAATTGCCGGAACCAAAGAAAAAGGCCAGGAAGAGGGGAAGATGATGGAAAAGAGCAGTTTTCATGGATGCCATGTATTATCATGGAAAGAAAAATAAATATCATGGACAAAACATTGTAATTATCAAGTCATAATTTATAAGCCGGAGGGGAAAACCTCTGGCTTTTCGCATTTTTTGAGGAAAATGCACGGAATGGCATTAAGAAAAAATAGAACAGAGATTAGGCAAATAGGTAAGGAATGTCTGATTTTTGGATATTTGACCTGTGTTTACCCATATTAGAAAATCTAAATGATTTATAGAATGTAGACATGAAAAACAAGGGATTGGAGGTGAAAGCATTGAGACAAGTGCGTATCGCCGTTGGCAATCTGCATAGGCAGTGGAAGGATAGCAGCCATTTTTTGAGCGCCGATTATCGTAAAGCCGTTTTCGGGAATGAGGACTTCCCATATGATTAACGGATGCGGGCTTTTGGCAGAAAGATTTATGAATCATCTGATGGTCAGGGAAACAGTTACAATAACGAATGAAAATTCAACCAAATACAAATGAGGAAACATAAGAAGGAGGAAATTACTATGGATGTATCAACAACGATTAAAAAATTTGGACTGGAGCAGGCATTTAAGTATTTGTATAAAGATCCGGAGAAAAATCTTCTAAAGATGATGGACTGGGCAGATAAATTTGCGGGGAATGAATTTATATCCCAGAGGAAAATCGTTCGCGAGGCAATGACTGACCCTAATCATCCGTACTATGGGTATATCCGGCATATCATTAACGATATTGACCCTCACGTCATGAAAACAACGGCAGTAAATTTCTTTATCAATGCAGCGCTGGTGGGCTGGCCGAAACAGAATGAGAGCCGCAAGAAATATGGATGCAACATTCCGTGGACGATTCTGCTTGACCCGACGAGCGCCTGCAATTTGCATTGTACCGGTTGCTGGGCCGCCGAGTATGGAAATAAGCTGAACCTCACCTATGATGAGATAGACGACATCATAGAGCAGGGAAAGAAATTGGGCGTGTATCTGTACATATATACCGGAGGAGAACCGTTGGTACGCAAAAAGGATCTGATCTGTCTCTGCGAGAAGCATTCAGATTGCATATTCCTATGCTTCACGAATGGAACACTGATTGATGAAGCCTTTGCAGATGAGATGCTCCGGGTTGGAAATTTTGTTCCGGCGATTTCTCTGGAAGGATTTGAGACTGCTACTGATTTACGCAGGGGGAATGGCGTATTCAAAAAGGCAACATCAGCAATGGAAATTCTTCGGAAAAAGAAACTGTTTTACGGCATTTCTTCCTGTTATACCAGTGCAAACTTCGCGTCCATCACATCTGAGGAATTTTTCGACAGCTTGATTGACCTGGGCGCATATTTCATCTGGTATTTCCACTATATGCCAGTCGGAAATGACGCGTCTCCGGAACTAATGCCTACACCTGCGCAGAGAAAAGAAACCTACCGGCGCATCCGTCATTACAGGGCAACCAAACCATTGTTTGCTATGGATTTCCAGAACGATGCGGAATATGTGGGAGGCTGTATCGCAGGAGGACGCCGCTATTTCCATATCAATGCAAATGGAGATATTGACCCATGCGTATTCATCCATTATTCCGATTCGAATATCCGGGAAAAGACGATCCTGGAGGCGTTGCAGTCTCCGATGATGATGGCATATCACGATAATCAGCCGTTCAATGAAAACATGCTGCGGCCATGTCCGATGCTGGAAAATCCGGAAAAGTTAAGAGATATGGTAGCAGGCACGGATGCGCATTCTACAGATTTGCAGTCTCCGGAAACGGTGGAACATCTGTGTGCGAAGTGCGACAAATATGCAGAGCATTGGAGACCGGTGGCAGATGAATTATGGACGAATAGCAGAACAAACAGAGAAAAGGCGGATTAGTTAGAGAGAAAACCTTGATTCCCGGCATATGAATTGCAATGGCTCAGGACGATTTGTTCTTGGAGGGCCTCACAGGGACAGCAGATTGACAGACAGACATCTTCCGATGGACATTTTGGAAGAAAGGAATTTTATCAATGTCTGCTGTTTAAGGATTCTGCGGACTTAAGGAACGCTTCTTTACCTGAATCGCTGAATAAGTCTGTAATACGTACAAACTGTTTCAGGAGATCGTAGTTCATTCCTGCGTCCAGCCAGTCGAGAAGGATGCCGACCAGAATACATTTATAAAATCGGATCAGCAGGGTTTTATCTTCAGAAGGGAGTGTTAAATCTGAGGTAACAGCATTCACATACTGGGTTATGGTATAAAGTGCAATCTGTTCTAAATGGTTAAGAAAAACTTCACGCTGAAGAGACCGATAAATATGAAGTATCGCTTTTTTTCTTTTTAAAGACCGTTGAACAATAGGTGTAAGACACTCGATAGGAGAACCAAACTTACTGTAGGTTTGAATCATATAGTCGGCATCCTGCTTTAAGGTATTCTCTAAGAGCTCCGGAATATCATGAAAATGATAATAAAAAGTATTACGGTTGATCTGACAAAGATCAACGATGTCTTTTACAGTAATTTTATTGTATGGACGTTCTTCCAGCAATTGCCAGAAAGCGTCTATGATGGCAGTTTTTGTACGGTTCATGGATATCAACTCGCAATTGAAATGTTTTCTAGCAGTATAGCATAAAAGGTCTAATTTGACAATGAAACTGTATAAATGAATCCACGCAATCGGTTTGATTTTTCATATTTCTATTCGCAACAAATTTGCCATAGCTTTATAATTTCTATGGTAAAACAAAGCGATAAGTCAGAGGGAAAGGATTTTCTGGACGCCTTGATGGATATTGGATTTTTTCAGAAGTACCAGGAAGAAATGGCAGAGAGGGCGGAAAATGTGACGTTTTTGATGAAAGATGGGCTGCTTCGGATGTCGGTGTCCATTGGATATTTTTATGAGGTGCATTAAAAAAGCTGCTGGCACATGAGAAATGTTTCATGTATCAGCAGCTTTTTCCTATCGCAGCAAGGGCAGACTGCCTGTGAGCTTATTGACTTTTTTCTTAGGACCGCAGATGGCAAGACCGAGGTATTGCAGAGCGCTTTCTGACACATTTCCTATTTTTGAAATAAATTCATCATAGGTCTTACAGCCCTGTGCCAGATCGCTAAAGTCAACCACGGTTAAATCCTGAAAGTCGGGTTGATAGAGTTTTTCACGGATTGCTTTGATGATTTCCGGCGAGCCTTTCAAAATTGGCACAGGAAATTCAATGATTCCAGGATGCTCGTTTCCACTCAGGTCTGTAACATTTGCGCCGACCACCTCCGGCATCTCTTTTCCCAGGGTGATTCCCATGATAGCCGCCGTATTTGCGATAATGCCGGACGGCAAATTTTCGTCAATGACCATGACGCATTTTTCATTCTGTAAATCCATTTCAGATGTCCTCCTGTTCTTGTGTTTTTCCTCTATATTCAGAAAGGAACAGTCCGATCAGTGCCAGGACCGTACCAATACCGGACGTCACGGTTACTTTTTCTTTCAGGATAAGGGCAGATGTGAAAACTGTAATAACCGGAACCAAGTAAATGTAAATGCTTGTTTTGACGGCGCCCAGAATCTTCACAGCCATGTTCCAGGTGACGAAACACAGCGCGGATGCGCCCAGCCCTAAGAAGATCAGATTCCCCAGGCAGACTGGGTTTGCGAACCGTTCTGCTCCGATGCGGCAGTCAAACAGGAAGAGCGCAGGTATCATAAATAGAATGCCATAGGCAAATACCCGCCTTGTAGTTTGGATGGCGTGATATCCAAAACCGCAGATTTTCCATGTCAATATAGAGTAGCAGGCCCATACGGCTGCCGCAGCTACGGCCAACAAGTCGCCGATGGGATTTAACTGCATCTTCGCTCCGTTAAAACTGATCAGGCAGATGCCGGCCATTGCGACGATAAATCCGATAAAGAAATTTGCACGCAGCTTTTCTTCCTTTGTGAACAGGTAGGTGAGCATTGCTGTGAAAAAAGGCGCTATGGAGGTAATCACACCTACGTTGGAGGCCAGCGTATAAGTCAGGGCAATGTTCTCCAGCAGATAATACAGGCACACGCCGCACAGTCCTGCCGCTGCAAAGACAATCTCTTCACGTTTGGCAGCGCCTCTCATCCTGTGGGGATAAGCGATCAGCAATGCCAGAAATCCCAGGATAAACCGGAAGAACAGGATTTCTATCGGTTCAAAATCGACTAAAAGTACTTTGGTGGAGATAAAGGTAGTTCCCCATATCAGAATTGTTACCAGCGCCGATAAATGTCCGGCTGCTTTTTTATTCATTGGATGCTTCCTCCTTCTTGGATTTTTTCTCTGAAAATATGTCACGGTAAAGGCCGGGGGCCAATCCGATAAACCGGTTGAAATAGTTTGTGAAATGACTCTGGTCGGAAAAGCCTGTCTGCATGGCAGCCTCAATCGGAGGCACGCCCTGCTCCAGCAGTTTCTTTGCTTTCCCAATGCGTATGTTTTCTAAGTAGCTGTATGGCGTGACGCCTTTGGACTTGGTAAAGGCCCGGAGCAGTGTAGATTTGCTGAGACCAGCATAGCGGCAGATCTGATCTAAATAAATCCGGTCTGCGAAGCGCTGCTCCATAAAATCGCAGGCTTTTTCAATTTCCTCCCGGCATTCCGGGATACAGCTTTTAAAGGGCTGCCCATACCGCTGAATCAACAGAGATATAAGGAGCAGCAGGTTCTCTTCTTTACCGAACTCACAGGAGCCTTTCATGACCAGCTCGTGGAGCGGGTGCAGATAGCAGGCCACTTCCCCATCGAAGATCACGGTTTTGGAAAAGCCGGGAAGCTCCCTTTTCCCTGTCGCTTCTTCTGCCAGGTCCAGCATGACTTCTTTGGTAATATTAAATCCCCGGTAATCCAACGTGCCATCATCACTCTGCACACAGGCATGATTATCTCCGGGATTGAAAAGAACAATATTACCTTTGGCTATGGTGTATTCCTGGTTTCTACAGGAAAGACAGCGTTCCCCGTCCTCAATAAATCCAATGACATAGTATTCATGGAAGTGGTTTGGAAAAGGCTGCACAATTCCCTCAAAACGGTATGCCTCAATCCGAAGTTCATCATCGTAAACCACCGTTCTTGTTTCTTTCCTCATGTATGTCCCCCCCTGCTTGCTGGTTATCATTGTAGCATCTCAAAATGAAAAAAGGCTTGTAAAATATCTTCATTTTTTTCGAAATGGAGAAACAGGCTGTGGGGAATTTAATTCTCCGCAGCCTTTTCAATTGATGATTATATAATGAAGTTACTCTGTGAGATATACTCTTCATTCTTTGTTAGTAAATGGTGTAGAATGCGCAGCCCTTGCTCTAACTGTTCCGAAGAATCAGGAGAACAAGTTGCAATTCTTATCGCTGTTTGCTCTGCTTTTCCAACTAAAAAGCGATCAGAGCAAAAGATTTGTATGCCGTTATCCTTTGCCTGCATTTCTAACTGGTAGCCATTATATACAGAGGGCAGCGGAATCCATTGAAAGAAGCTGTATACATTGGAACTAATATGTTCAGGGAAGAATTTTTTGTATATACTATTTCGTTCTTTCGCCTGTGCTTTTTTCTGTTTTATGATTTTATCAGCATCTCCGCTGACGATCAATTCGCTTATAATCTCTGCGCCCAGTAACGGTACTTTTAAATTCACATTATTAGCTGTGTCAAGGAAGACTTTTTTGAAACAATCGGGGATAACCATATAAGCGCACCTAAGACCTGCTGAAAGTGATTTTGACAAGCTGTGCAGATAGACAGTATGGTTTGGTATTAACGCCTGCATTGGCGTATCTGCTTGATTTGATATAAATCCATAAGCATCATCTTCTATTAAAATCAAATTGTATTCCTGTATAAGTCTGGCAATTGCTTCTTTGCGTTCCATTGACATAGCGGCGCCGGTTGGATTATTACAGGACGGCATTAGGAAGATTCCTTTTATATCCATAAGCCTGCACTGCTTTTCCAGTAAATCTGGTATCATTCCATCAGCGTCAGCGGCTACTGATATTAACTGAATATTTAACTGCTTTGCTAAGCCAATAAAATTGGAATAGGTAAATGTATCCGTAATAATTTTATCTCCGGCATGAAAAAGTGCTAAAAAAGCAATTGTCAAGCCATTTTGTGTTCCAGCCGCCAGAATAATATGATCAGGCTCTGCATTTACATGAAAAGTTTGAAGCCATTTTCTTGCGATTTCTTTATGAAAAGACGAGACGAATGAATGGTCAAACCCAAAAAGATAATGAGCTGTATCACGCTGAAGAATCCTCTTTGCAGTATCAACAACGATGGTATTGAATTGATAATATGGTTTAATTACGCTGAGTTCTATAGAGTTATTTTCTCCTTTTTCAAACGAAGGAATAGCGGCGTTTGGAGATACAAAGGTGCCTTGTCCGATATTGGCATATATTAACCCCTCATTTTCGCAAATTTTAAAGGCACGGGTTATGGTGCTCAAATTTAGGTCGAGAAAATCTGCCAATTCTCTTTGCGGCGGCAGTTTCGTATTTCCTGCCAAATTCCCACTCCTAATATCCTGTTCCAGAAGTTTGGCAATGGATAAATAAATAGGAGATGTGAGTTTTGTTTTATCTGGTACCCATGACATCGGATAGTTTTCAAAATAGTTTATTGGCATATCCTTTCTCCCTGTTCTCAAAATTGTCTTGCATACAATATTAACATTGAAGTCATATAAAGTCAAGATTACAATCATATTGTATGATTTATAGCGCTGATTGCATGTTTATATAAGGAGAATTATATGGCGGATAATTTATCAGCCGGAAGGGGCTTTTTATATGTGAGGGCGCTCGTGAGGATAGAACATTATTTTCGAAAAAACGGGAGGCGGGAAAATGATTTCAGAGAAAATGATCCGTCTGAGAGAAAAGAGACTACCTTCAGGAGGTTTCTTTTATGGGATTCCAAAAGTGATTTTTTATTTGTAATACATCCACTTGTGAAAGCCCAAAAGCTTTATGAAGGATTACGTTCTGTTGGGATTTCTGTGCGTTATTTTTCCAATCCGGAACGAATTTCGGATTATCTTCGCATTGCAATCGGTACGGATCAGGAAACAGATTCCCTGATTATGCAGCTAAAGAAAAGATTGAAACAATAACGGAGGATGGTAATGAAAGATTTGACACAAGGCAGTGAAATAAAAACCATATTGCTATTTTCACTGCCGATTTTGATAGGTAATCTGTTTCAGCAGTTATACAATATTGCAGATACGATTATCGTGGGAAACTTTTTGGGAAAAGAATGCCTGGCAGCAGTGGGATTCAGTTTTCAGATAAATTTTCTGCTGATTTCTCTTTCAACGGGAATTTCGATTGGCACAAGCATTTTAATCTCACGCTATTTTGGTGAAAAAAATATGGAGTCTGTAAAAAAGGTAATGGACACAGGTTTTATCTTTTGTTTGCTTTTGGGAATCATCATTGCGCTCTTGGGCGTTTGCTTCTCCTATCAGATTTTGCTTACCTTTCAAGTGCCATCCGATTTACTTGAACCGGCAAATATATATCTCAAGATTATGTTTATTGGTGTAATTCCGACATTTGCATATAATGCGCTGACCAATACACTTCGTGGAATCGGTGATTCAAAAACGCCCACCTGTATTTTGATTGCGGCGGCGCTTCTGAATATTGTCCTTGATATATTGTTTATCAAAGCGTTCAACATGGGCGTGGCTGGAGCTGCAATTGCAACTGTATTTGCACAGATGATGTCGTTTGTTGTATGTATGGCATATATGAAAAAACAGTATAGTGTATTATCTATCCATGTGCTGCACTTGCAATTTGATAAAACGGAATTAAAAAAGAGTTTGAAAATTGGTACTCCCGCTATGATACAACAAGTATTTGTTAGTATTGGATTTATGTCGATACAGTTCCTGATTAACGGATTTGGTACGGATTGTATGGCTGCGTATACTGCTGCGTCTAAAGTGGATGCTTTCGCAGAAATGCCGGCTTTAAACTTGGGACAGGCTATGACAAATTTTACAGCTCAGAATTTAGGAGCCAAGAGGAAGGACAGGGTATTGAAAGGCGGAAAATATGCGTTAATTATGGGAATAGCAATATCGGCGTGTATTTCTGCGGTCATCGCAATATTCCCATCTGTATTCATATCCATATTTAACAGAGATGTGTCTGTTGTAAATATTGGCAACAGTTATTTGAGAATTGTGCCTGCCTTTTACATTATTTTTGCAGCTATGCAGATTTTAAACGGCTTACTTTTGGGATATGGCAGATCCTTTGTCCCTATGATCGCCTCCGTCTGCTCTTTATGCTGTCTGCAAGTGCCTATAGCTATTATTCTGTCCGGCACAGAACTCGGTTATAACGGTATTTGGTTAGCTGCTCCAATCGGATGGTTTGGAGGGGCGCTCATTCGTGCTGTTTACTATCTTCGTATTAGGAAGAAAGCAAATATATAAAAATGAAGCTGTTATATACCTATAAGAATGGCAGTACTCAGGTGATGACCGGTACTTTTTTACGGAAAAATCAAGCAAATTAGCAACTAACGCCGCAAAATAAAGCATTTCCCCGCATTTTTTGAGGATTGCAACCCCTATTTACTACTGGGGAATGAGCCTTGATACGGTAAAATACCAAGAAATGCAAAGTTTACATATCGCGGAAAATAAAGTACAAATCATTATTCCATTACGGGAACAACCATATTCTCGAAAGCATTCCGCATTTTCGGATGACGGATTAGAAAGTGGATAGCAGGAGTTTTGTTTTTGGAAACAATAACCCATTTCCCTTCACGAATATTAATCTGTATATTTCTAAATGCAGGCGAATGATTTTCTACTGCTTTATAATTTGTGTGTTGCTTTGCATATTCCTTTGCCTGTTTCAAATGTTCCCTATAATCATCCCAACTATAAAGAATATCTTTTTCATAAAACATCCCCGAAAGAGGCATAACGATTGGATATTGCTTAAATTCCGTTTCTGTAAGCGAAGGAATTTCTTCCGTAATACTGCTATGCTGTAAAATCTCATTTGCTATTTTCCGTTGCATGGCAACATAATTTTTGATTTCAGCCTGCTCCGTATCGGGGATTTTATTATTCCTTAAAATTTGGGCAATCAAATCATCCGTTGCTGTGTATAACGATAAGGATGAAAGTATAAAATACCTGTGTCCCTCTGCTTGGGAATCGGTCTGTAAAAATGTATTATAGTCCCGCTTACGGTCTTGCCGATAAATTTCCATTAGTGGTGAAGATTTTGATAAAAGGCGTTCCGCACGCTTTTTGTAATAAGCAACTTCCTCTTTGTTTTTTGTCAGATAATATCTTCCCTCACTATGGTATCCGCAGATTGCTTCACCCGTTAATGCAACGCTTCCAGAAACTTTTAAGAAATGGGAAAATATATTGTCCTGTGCATTTTTTAAATAATAGGGAGAAATCTGCCCTGTCATATACATAGGTATCCAGCTTTCCAGACCAAGCATCATATCCTCAAAAGAACGGTCTATATTATGAATCTGATTTAAGTGCAGTCCTTTTTTCAGCATCATAGCCATACCGAACATCCATTTTTTAGGAAATTCTTCATCTTTTGCCATTTCTCCCATTGGCATATCACTGTACATAATGACAGGCTCCATAGACTTGGATAAGACTGTTGCCTTTAAGAAAGACAGCTCACTTTCCATCATCTCTTTCAGACCCAAGTAGCTTTTCGAGGTAGGAAGCTGAAAAGGGGCAGACGGGACTTTTAATTCATCAAAATGGATGGCTCTGATATATTCGTTTAGATTAAACGCATCTAATTTCTCCAAAAAACCTGCCAGATAATTTTTAGAAACTCCAGTCCCATTCATAATCCATTCGGCAAGGAGTGTTTGATATATATCGTGATTTGCCAGTTTGTCTGACTTGCATCCGATTAAATCTGCAATGACTTCCTTTTCTGAATCATTCTGAAAACGCCGAACAATAAAACCAGCGATGCCCCACGCAAATTTCTCTGGATTGGCAGGATGCCGCAGACCGTTTCTTATACGGGAAACATAGGAGGAATCATAATTCAAAAATCTCGAAAGATCGGAAACATTGATAGACAGCATAGTGAGCAATGTATTGAAATTTGTCTGAAACTGTTTCATATCAACCATGCTGCTCTTAACGAATGGGGAAAACGCTTCCGATACAGACTCTACCGTAACATCAGCGATTTTCTTGTTCTGTGCAATACAGACAATCCCTTCTATTAGATTTGTAAGGTTTTCTGTGTTTGCTTCTGGAATACGTTCACCAGAACGGTATCGGCTTATCGTGGCGGCTGAAAGCCCAGAACTTTTACATAAGTCCTTAGCGCTACAGTCTAACAGCTCTATATATTCCGCAAGCTTGTCTTTGAAATCCATGATTTTTACCTCGTTTTGTTTGTAATTTCTCATCTATTATTATATAGCATATTGCCAAGAAAACAACACTTTGTTTCACAAATTGGCATTGACTATTCGGAAAGAACAGATAATTATGGAGCGGGATTTAGTATAATGAGGATAGAAAATTTTGAGTTTTCTGTAGCCTGCAAAATGGGCAGGATAATAATCAATAATTTAAAGGAGGGCATCCATTATGAAAAAATTGAAAAGAAAGACAAAGTGGATGGGGCTATTGCTGTCACTTTGCATGGCACTGTCAATTGTGCCGTTGACAGCGTTTGCGGAAGAAGCGGAAAGTACGGAAGAAGTGGAAATCACGAAACGAGATTCGATGGTTGAGCACATTTTGAATGAAGAAAATAACTGGGATATTTCCGATGAACTGATTATGCCGGGCGAGTCTTTCTGCATTGAGCCGAAATATGAATGTACGACTTCAAAAGTTCAGAGTGGTGTACTTGAGTTTGCGGCTGTCCCTATATTATCTCATGTATCCCTTTTACTGTCTCATCCTGACAGCGACCCTAACAGTGATTTGGACGATGGTAAAGCAAGGTGGTACACGAATAAATTAGTAAGGAGTACGGCAGATACTACAAAAATTGTCCCTTGCAAGACCAATACTTATAATGTAATAAAGACGGCATATGACAAGGGAGATTTGGATAATGCACTGGCACAGAATCCGCAGGATGCAGAGCATCAGGCGGCATTACAGGCGGCATTACAATCAGCTTTGAGTGGAGAAACAACGGTAAATGCAGGATATGTAAACAATACAGGGCTGCCTTTTGTTCTCGAACAGGTGCGTGGCGGCAGTACGCAATTTGAAGGGATGGTAAAAGGCGGTAAGTACGGCGAAACGATTCTTGTTGATGCATCTTCCACACACAACTGGGGTTGCACAATACGTTTTTATGAACCTTATTATACATTGTCCTATAAGGGCTTGCAGGAAGGAGAAGAGGAAGGGCTTCCTGACCGCTACTATATTCAAAATGAAAAACAGGAGCTTGTCATGGCAGGTCTGATTCGTCCGGGGAAACATCTTGTCCAATGGAAAGGATTGCCGTTCGCTGAACAAAGAAAAGTTGGCGACAATGTGGTTTTGTCTTTTGACTGGGACAATATTTGCCACGCAGGTTATAATTTTGGAGATGAAACCTTGTCCCCTGTTTTCAAGGACGGATTTACAGTTACGTTCAACCCGAATGGCGGAACGATAGCGGATAAGGAATCCGATATTCATGAATTAGATACAACAAGTGAAACTTTTTTTGATATAGGAGCCTATGTTCCAAAACGTGACGGATATACATTTCTCGGTTGGTGCCCATACCCTTCCGCAGATGACGATAGTCTGATTAAAAATACAAAAAATTATGATTGGGTAGATAAATGGGTAGCGGACTGGAACAATAGTTTGGTTGAGAAAAAGTATGATATTCAGCTCTATGCGAAGTGGGAGAAAACAGACCCATGTGCAAATGGTCATAAGACGCAGAAAACGGTGGCGAAGGCGACTGTAAGTAGTGATGGTAAAATCGTCACGAAATGCTCCGTTTGCAATGAAATACTTTCAACAGAGATAATACCGAGGGCATCCAACATCAGCTTGTCTGCCACCTCCTACACTTATGATGGGAAGGTAAAGAAACCGTCTGTTACGGTGAAGGATGATAAAGGAGAAAAGGTCAGCTCAGAAAATTATACCGTTTCTTATGCAAAAGGGTGTAAGAATGTCGGAACTTATGCTGCGACAGTAAAATTCAAAGGAAATTACAGTGGAACAGTCAGGAAAATCTTTACTATCAAGCCGAAATCAACCAGTATATCCAAGCTGACAGCAGGCAGGAAGAAGTTTACCGTTAAGTGGAAGAAGCAGGCAGCACAGACAACAGGCTATCAGATTCAGTACAGTACTTCTTCAAAGTTTAAGAATGCAAAAACTGTAACGGTATCAAAGAATAAGACAACAGGCAAGACCGTTTCAAAGTTAAAGGCGAAGAAGAAATATTATGTAAGAGTCCGTACATACAAGACAGTTAAGACAGGCGGAAAATCAACAAAAATATATTCTTCATGGAGCAAAGCGAAGACTGTGAAAGTAAAATAACAGCGATGCCAGTTTAAGAAAGGCATTGACTACACAGAGAAATAAAGAAAGGAAGGAAATTTATATGAGAAAATCAAACTTAAAAACAAGGCTGATGGCGATATTGTTGACGCTGTGTATGGCATTGACATTTATGCCGACAACTTCTTTTGCGGAAGGGACAAATGAAATCACAACTGTTGATATCGGAAATGTCTGGGAGAATCTTGATGCAACACAGCCTGTGGCATTTACGGCAGAAGTCAATCCGAATAATAGTGAATGTACCGGGAAAATGGAAATTACGGAGGAACAGTGGATACCTGATGATGATGCAGTGAATGCCTCTGCAATTAAAAGCACAGACGTAAATGCCCCAACTCCACAGGCAGGGGTATGTTATTGGTATAGTGTGACACTGACGGCATCGGAGAACTATATATTTTCGGATTCATTTCGAAATGAGAATGATGGATTGGGAAGCGTTCATGCGATTCATGATGGAACGGAATTTGCTTTCAATGGCACTGACTATATGCAGAAGATAACAGTTAGTGATGATAAAAAGACGCTCACAATAAGCACTTTGTTTGGCGTTGTGGCTGTTGGTGACAGCTCGGAGGATGATTATGTAATTAACGAACTTGTAATCGTTGGTTCAACGGTATCCTATAAAGTTGGCGAAACCCCAAAGGCAACCGCTGTACAGGGAAATGCTTCGAATTATACTTTCTATGAAAAGTGGGAGGAGATGCAGCAGACGGAAAACGGGATGGAGCCAGTGGCGTTTTGGTATTCGGATACTGAGGAGATGAGCAAGGTTTCCGACGATAAGAAAATTACTGTTTTTGAGGAGGGCAAAACATATTTATATAGCGTTGTCGCACGGACAAATGATAATTACACCTTTGCCTCCAGCGATAATCTTCAGGTAACCCTTGATGGGGTTAAAATCAGTTATGTGTATGTTAGTGAGTGGGGAACGTTCGTTGAGATTACAGGTCAATTCATAACACCAAAAATGCCAATTAAAAAGGCTGATATTGACGGTGCTACACTTACCTTCAAGGCAGGAGATGCCGTTGTATTCACTGCACAGAAAAGTGGAGATAATGCAGAAAAATTCAATATTGAAAGCGAAAGCTGGTTTCAGAACCCCAAGGCAGGAGGACTCCCCGAAGCGGTGGCGAGTAATATACCAAGCACACAGCCGTATTTCACAAATTTCCAGAACGGCAAGGAATATCAGTATTGTATTGAACTTACCCCTGCTGATGGATATTATTTTGCAGAGGATGTTACCGTAACATTGAATGGAAGGACGACAGGATTTACTGCTGATGTTTATTATGGTATTAATGATTTTAATGGAGTCACGATTACTTCTACAGAATTGTTAAAGCCACAGGGCAGCGAAAAACTGAATGCATCTAATGTCAGCTTGTCTGCTACTTCCTACACTTATAATGGGAAAGTAAAGAAACCGTCTGTTACGGTAAAGGATGATAAAGGGAAAAAGGTCAGCTCGGCATATTATACCGTTTCTTATGCAAAAGGGTGTAAAAATGTCGGAACTTATGCTGTAACAGTAAAATTCAAAGGAAATTACAGTGGAACAGTCAGGAAAATCTTTACTATCAAGCCGAAATCAACCAGTATATCCAAGCTGACAGCAGGCAGGAAGAAGTTTACGGTTAAGTGGAAGAAACAGGAAACACAAACAACAGGCTATCAGATTCAGCGTAGTACTTCTTCAAAATTTAAAAATGCAAAAACTGTAACGGTATCAAAGAATAAGACAACAGGCAAGACTGTTTCAAAGTTAAAGGCGAAGAAGAAATATTATGTAAGAATCCGTACATACAAAACAGTTAAGGCAGGCGGAAAATCTACAAAAATATATTCTTCATGGAGCAAAGCGAAGACTGTGAAAGTGAAGTGATGTAGAATTTATGCTTTTCGGAAAAAAGTAAATCTTGTTACATATAAAAAGAAAATCACAACACCGAAAGGTGTGATGCTTGTTAAGTTGGTGAACCGTCGTGTACCGAACGGTACGCACGGTGGTGTGAGAGGTCGGGAGTGTCGCAAGATAACTGATTAGTCAGTTATGGAGCGAGGCTCCCTCGCTTTTTATTAAAAATAGA
>CALCMD010000076.1 GCA_937965795.1 uncultured Lachnospiraceae bacterium
GCGGGATGCAGAAAGGGCAATGGATTGGCGATAAGTATGTAGTCGCAAAAGGGTATGTGACGAAAGAGAAGGGCGAAAAGGAGAAGCCGGGGAATACACCGGGGTTCCAGTTCCCGGAAAAGCAGGAACCTGTGGTTGAAGAAAAGCCGCATGAGGTTTTTTACCATGAAATTTATTCAGATATGATATTTAACGACATTAACCGTTTCCGGGAGTCTAAAGAGCTGAAGCCACTGAAAAAGGCAACTGGGACGCTGCTTACACAATCCATCCTGAGGGGAATGTATAATATAGAGGAATGCGAAACGATTATGGCAGAAACTGGGGAGGGCATTGCAGGAGTGATGGCTTCACATGGATTAGGAGGACAGATAGGTGCAGGAATGCCGGGTGCGCCAATTTCGTTTGTGCAGGAGGTATATAACGAAGAAATTAATGATACCTTACTGGTCGTTACCAATGGATGGGTTAATTCTGCATGGCACAGACCAGATATAGTTAGCGAACAATATGACTATATGGCAGTGGCGGTTATGAGTATTGATGATGGCTTGCTGGAGGCAACGTCTATCATTGTGACCTTCGGTAGCATCCAGACAGACCATTATTCGGTAGACGGCGTGGATATGGGAATTTTTGACATGGATACAGCACCATTGTATAATTATACTCTTCATAGGAGTTATGGTGATGACTATGTTTCAAAAGAATACAGGGAACAGATGCTAGAAGTTCCTTACGAGAAATGGGATGAGTATTTAAACAGTTACAAAACAATCAGATAATAGAACATAGAAAGTGAAAAAGGAAGCGTACATCGGTATGTTTCCTTTTTTTATGCCCGGAAATCCTGCATGGCATGAAAAAGGTGTGACATGGGCGGACGTAAAGTAACTTAAAGTAACCTAAAGTAGCGTAAAGGGGAGTAAAAGAACCTAAAGTAACGTAGATGTAGTAAGACTGATATGGTATCCTGAAAGCAGGAGAAAAGCGAAGAGTCTTTCGGAAGAGAGGCTTTTTCCATACCCGGAAAAAAGGATATGTGCCGGAATCCGGCACGGGAAAGGAGGGCGAAATGGGAAGAACCGCGTATCATGCAAGGGATTCCCCGGCAGGAAGAATCAAACAATGAAACCGTAAACATGGATGCCGTCCTGGAAACAGGGCGGGAAAGAAAGGAGAAAACAAGCCAGTATGGGAAAAATGAAACAGTATATGAAGCGTGCGGCCGCAGGAATCCTGGCGGCGATGCTCGCGGTGTCAGCGCCCGCATCGGCGCTGGCGGACGCACCATCTGACATGGAACAGGTGCAGGCACAGGAAGAAACAGCAGCGCAGGAGGCGGCAGGTGAACTGCCGGGTACATCGCTTGCCAGGGCAGTAGCAAACCCCGGTGGGAATCCTCTGTCCACTTACAGCCGGGGCGGGGTAAAAGTGGAGTGGAAGGACTTCGGCGCCCCGGTGATCCCGTCCGAATATACCCTGAATGCCGAGTTCGGAAAAAATACCACCTGTAAATCCTTTGGATGCGGGAACACGAAGGACGGATCGACAGCGACGTCCCTGAGCGGGATCATCGGCGAGGACGAAAACCTGGACTTCCCGGCGGACACGGGGGAATCCAGGTACTTACAGGACCGGGAGGTAAAGATCCTGAAGGAGGGGACGGCTGCCGGGTTCGGCATGTGGTATTACGACGTCGGCGTCTATACAGACGGGGCTAAGGATACAGCCGTGGACATGAAGATGACCATCACGGACTATAAGCTGATGGACGGCCATGAGCCAAAGCTGGGTGCCGTTGCCTTTGACGTGGGGAAGAACCCCGGCGGGGACGGCGGGCTCGGCATCATGCTCTCCTGCATCGACTGGGTGCGGGTGAAGCTTGAGTATTTTGTACATGGAACAAACACCCCGATCAGTGTGAAAGGCTACAATACCTTAGGGGACATCGACGGGCTCCAGGGGGTCTGCTTTTTAAGCCAGCCCCAAAACATCTACGTGGATACCAGCAACGACTTCCTGAAGTGGGTAAATTATGAGGGGAAT
The DNA here is from genome assembly GCA_937965795.1 of uncultured Lachnospiraceae bacterium. Classification (GTDB taxonomy): domain Bacteria; phylum Bacillota; class Clostridia; order Lachnospirales; family Lachnospiraceae; genus Hominisplanchenecus_A. The sequence continues at coordinate 2,050 of CALCMD010000076.1, forward strand.
GACTACATTTACGGCGCTACGGATGACAGCAGCGGCCAGATTGACGGCACCCCGTTAAAGGGGCAGCTTGCCTGGACGTTCGAGGGGACGTCGCAGGAATTCCTGTATGCGACATGCGTGGCGGGGGCTACCCACAGTGCGGAGACGGAAGACCTGGCATCGATGAAGCGGCGGCACCTCTCGTACCGCCTGTTTAACGGGCGCGCTTACTTCTTCTATGAGGCGGCGGGAAAACCCGCCCTATATAGAGGTCGCGTCACGGTCATCAAGAAGGATGAAAAGACCGGGGAGATTTTGAAGGATGCCGGGTTCACCCTGTATAAGAAGGAAAATAGTATTTATGCCAGAAAGGGAGAGCTGGAGTTTGATAAAGATAGAATGGTTTATTTAAAAAAGGAACTCACCCCTGGCGACTACCGTGTGACGGAGACGAAGTTCCCGGCAGACTATGTCGTGGAGCGGGAACCCTGGAGCCGGGATTTCACGGTATCGGAAAGCGCTGATGCAGAGAATGACTTTACCTTCGAGGCGACAAACCGGAAGGTCGACCCGAAGCTCTCCATTTCCAAGCTGGCCAATAAGACCACGGGTGTGAAGCTGGTGGACGGGCGTTATGACGGGGAGAAGCAGCCCGGCTGGTATACCTTCGGAGAAGAAGTTACTTACCGGATGATCGTCCGGAACTACGGGAACGTGACGGCGAAAAACCTGAAAGTCGTAGACACGATGGCGGAGGAACTGAAAAAGGCGGTCAACGAAGCGGAAGCGAAGTTTGTGATCCCGGAGGGCGGAAAGACCGAAAAGGGGAAGGACGTGACGCTTACGGCGGGTTCATCCACGGAACTTACGATCGACCGCCTGGAGCCGGAGGACAGCGTTTCCTTTGACTTCAAGGTAACGCTGAAGGAGAAGGACATCCCGGTGCTGGAAAAGCTGAATAATGTCGTGAAGGTCACCGGGGACTACGAAAACGGCGACGAGACGGGGGAGATTCCGGAGGATGAGGACGACGTGGACGAGGATAAAATCAACGTGGCCGACCCGAAGCTCTCCATCTCCAAGCTGGCGGACAAGACCACGGGCGTAAAGCTGGTGGACGGACGCTACGAGGGGGAGAAAGAATCCGGCTGGTATACCTTCGGAGAAGAAGTCACTTACCGGATGATTGTCCGCAACTACGGGAACGTGACGGCGAAGAACCTGAAAGTTAAAGATTCCATGACAGAAGATCTGAAAGAGGCCGTCAACGAAGCGGAGGCGAAGTTCGTAATCCCGGAGGGCGGAAAGACGGAAAAGGGGAAGGACGTGAAGTTTACGGCGGGTTCTTCCACCGAACTTACCATCGACCGCCTGGAGCCGGGGGACAGCGTTTCCTTCGATTTCAAGGTAACGCTGAAGGAAAAGGACGTCCCGGTGCTGGAGAAACTAAAGAACGTCGTCAAGGTCACGGGGGAATATGAGACGCCCGGGGAGGACGATAAGCCCATCCCGGAGGATGAGGACGACACGGACGAGGACAGGATTAATGTGGCTGACCCGAAGCTTTCCGTTTCCAAGCTGGCCGATAAGACCACGGGCGCGACCTTAAAAGACGGGCGCTACCAGGGGACGAAGAATCCTGGCACATACCAGGCAGGCGGAAAGGTGACGTATAAGATCATTGCCCGCAACTATGGAAACGTGGCGGCAACAGACGTCACCGTCACGGATGTTATGAGCCAGGAGCTGAAAAACCTCGTAACAGACGCCGCATTTACGACAGAAGGCAGCGTAAAGACGGAGAAAGGGAAAACGGCAAACGTCCGGATTGAGGGGAAGACAAAAGCGGTCATTGATTCCCTGGAGCCGGGCGACAGCGTGACGCTCCTCTTTACGGCGGAGCTGAAAAAAGAAAACCTGCCGTCGGAGAAAACACTGGACAACGTGGCGAAAGTGACGGGGAATTACCAGGTGCCGGGCGGTGAGGAGAAGAAGATACCGGAGGATCAGGACGACACGGACAACGATAAGATCCGCACGCCAAAGGCCGTAAGCCCGCAGACGCCGAACGGTACCGTGGCAACGCCGTCCCCAGCAGCTTCACCCAGGACCGGGGATACTACACAGGCACTTGCGTACATGGCACTTGCGTGCGGCATGGCGGCTGTGATCCTGCTTACCCTGTTCTGGAGGAAGAAGAAGGGGACAGCCAGACAATAAAAGAGCAGACAGCATAAAAAGAGCCCATACCGGGCTTTTTTTATGCCCTGGGGTGGAAGGGGCGTGCCGGATTCCGGCACGCCCCCAGAAGTTTTCGCAAGGAGAAACCATATGGAAGATAAAAAAAATTTGTTGAGGAACATCATTATCGTCGCCGGTTTCCTGGCGGCAGTGGCGGCGGGGTTCGCGATCCGGGCGGGGCTCCCGCAGGAATACAGCCGGTATTCCGGCCTGGTTTTCTTTGGCAGCATCCTGCTCATCGGGGGACTGGCCGGCTTTATCGCATCAAAGTTTATCAAATAGTAGGAGGAAAGGCAAATGTTGAAATGGAAAAGAAAAGAAACAGCTATGGCAGGCAGGAAGGAGGGCGCGGTACGGACCCTGAAGGCGGCCGCCCTGTGCATGGTTATCGCAGGATGCGCCTGCATCCAGGCGTCGGCATCCGGGGCGCAGGCAGTGTCGTCGGGGCTTAAGAACCTCCAGGACATCGTGGCGTCCTTTGTGTCGGCGGTGGGCGTGATCATCGTCCTCTGGGGGGTCTTTGAATGGGGGAATGCCATGCAGTCGCAGGACGGCATGATGCAGTCCCAGGCATTCAAAAGGATCGGCGGGGGCATTGTCATGACGCTTGGGCCGCAGCTTTTAAGCGTCCTGGTACCGTGACGCGGCCAGGAGGAAGGGGGGAAGCCATATGAGCACGGCGATCCTGGCATTCCTGTCAAACGCAGCCTTTTTCGGGGCGGGGAACCTTGTGTGGTTCTGGATGATGGACATGGTGTACGGCGTCCTGGTGATGACGCCGGATGGCTTTTCCAGCGCTACCTGGAATTATGTGTCGGGCACGGTCTATCCCGTTACGTTATCCGTCGGGGTCCTGTTTTTAAATTTTGCTTTCCTGGCGGGGTTTTTCAGGCAGGCAGGCGACATAAAACGGAACCTTACCCTTGAGACGCTGCTTGAGCTTGGCATCAGGGTACTCTTTGCCAACGTGCTCATGCAGGGCGGGCTTGGGATCATGCAGGGGCTGTTCCGGGCGGCTTCGGGGCTTACGGGGGCGGTCGGCATGGGGACCGGGTATGTCATCCCCCTGGAGGATGTGGACGCGGGGATGACCCTTTTCGGGTGCCTGTTCGGGATCCTGTATTTCCTGGTCTGCGCCGTGTGCGGGGCCATGATCTTCATGGCCGTGTACGGGAGGTTCCTCCAGCTTTTTGTAATGGTAGCCTGCGCGCCGCTCGCGCTGCCGTTCCTGGCGGGCGGCCAGGGGGTGGAACGGACAGGCGCCGCGTTTATCCGCTCCTTTTTCGGGAAGTGCTTTGAGATCGTCGCCATCGCCCTGTTCATGGGGATCGGAAACCGCCTGTGCGGCAGCATCGACTGGGGGAGCATGGACGGCATCGGCGGATGGTTCGACGGCGCGGGGCAGTGCCTCCAGAACATGGTCGTCATGGTACTGATGACAGCCTCCGTCAAAGGGGCGGATTCCTTCATGCGGCGCGTGTTCGGGCTGTAAAGGACGCAGGAACTTTAAAAGGAAAGAGGGAAGCGTGCCGGAATCCGGCACGCCCCATAAGAGAAAGGATGAAAGGAATGTCTTTTTTTAACGCAGCAAGCGTATTTGCGAAAAAGAAACAGACCAGCGCCCCCATAAAGGGGGTGCCGAAAAAAGTAAAGGATTCCCTGAACATCTGCCGCGCTTATGAAAACGGCATCTTCCAGGTCGAGGACCTGGAAGGGATGGCGCTGTATGACAGGGGGTATATCTTTGAGGACGTGAATTATATCACCCAGGATGACGGGAAGAAGGAGGACGTCCTGCTGGGGATCATGAAATGGATGAAGGCTGTGGGGAACCAGTGGAAGATGACCATTGCCAATGAGCAGATGGACATGGAGGAGTTCATGGCGGAGGCGTTCTCACCCCTGCACGGCGGGGAGTACCCGCAGATTGAGGAGGGCATCGGCGCCTGGGTCAATGAGAAGATCCGGGACGGCACGAGGGACATCAACCGGATCATGTACCTTACCGTCACCTGCCGGAGCCGGACGCTTGAGGAAGCCCAGCTGTATTTCCATACCCTGGATACCAGCCTCCAGATGCTTTTCGGGGCCATCGGGAGCCGCCTTTACCGGATGTCCGGTCGTGAGAGGCTCCTTTCCCTCCAGCGGTTTTACCAGATGGGCGGGGCGCGCATCCCGTATGATGGGAAACTGGACGGGAAAACCGACGCATGGAAGAACCATATCCTCCCGCCGTCCATCCGGCAGCATAAGAAATACCTGGAGTTTGACGGCGCCTGCGCCTGTGTCCTGTTCGGGCACAGCTACGCCTCCTCCCTGGATGAAGGGAAGGTCCTGCATGACCTCGCAAACGTGCCGTACCCGATGTATGTGACCGTGGACGCGGAGCCGGTCGAAAAGAAAGTGCTGGTCGACAAGCTCCAGAACGCGCATATGAACAACGAAAAGGCCATCTCCCAGGAGATGGACCTGCGGCGCAGGAACGGGCAGTACGGGGGCGGCATTTCTTACCGGAGGGGCAGGAAGAAGGACGAGCTGGAGGACTACCTGGACCAGGTGGACGAGAATGACGAGCTTGGGCTGTACATCGGCCTCCTGGTGGTCGTGGCGGCGGACAGCCCTGGGGAGCTTTGGAAACGCGTGGGTTCCATCCGCAGCATTTCATCCTCCAATGGCTTTACGCTCGATGTTTACCATTACCGGCAGTTAAAAGCGCTGAACACGGCGCTCCCGGTCGGGGGCCGCCAGGTGGACCATATGCGGTTCTTCCTTACGTCGTCGGCCGTGGCGTTCAACCCGTATTACGCACATGACCTTGTGGATGAAAGGGGCATGTGCTACGGCCTGAACCGGACGACGAAGCACCTGATCCGGGGGGACAGGAAGCTCCTTGCCAACCCGCACGGGATGATCGTATCCCACACAGGGGGCGGCAAGTCCTTCCTGATCAAGATGACGGAGGTCGCCCAGACGCTGGTCCTGACGGATGATGACGTGACGGTGCTGGACCCGCAGAATGAGTTCCAGGCAATCATCAAGGGCTATGGCGGGCAGTTTTTTGATTTCTCGCCGAAATGTGAGATCTACCTGAACCCTTATGAGATCCCGGACGATGTATTTTATGGGGATGAAATTACCAGGAACCAGTTCATTGCCACCAAGACGGAGTATGCCGTATCCTTCTGCACGGCGGCGATGACGGGCATCCCCGTGACGCAGGAGCACTGCGCCGTGATCGGGCGCGCCGTGCGCAGGGTGTATGAAACGGCGTTTTCGGCTTCCAGGCTGAAAAGGCAGCCGACGCTTATGGATATCCGGGAGGCGGTCGAAGGGCAGATCGCAGACGCCGGGTCGTCGTATGACAGGAGGCAGGCGGAGCAGGTACGGAATTCGCTGGAAGAGTACACCACAGGCGTTTATGACATGTTCGCGCACCCCTCGAACCTGGATATCCACAGCAGGCTTGTCGGCTTTGGGTTAAAGAACGTGCCGGAGGCCATCTGGGAGCCGGTCATGGTTACGGTCATGCACTTTCTGGCGGAGCGCATCGAACACAACCAGGGGGAGCATGTGGCGACCCACCTGGTCGTTGATGAGACGCAGGTCCTCTGCGCAAGGAAAAGCTCCGCCGGGCAGCTCCTCCATGCGGTAGAGACTTACCGGAAATTCGGCGGCATCGTCACGATGGCGGTGCAGAACCTGACACGGGCGGTAGAGCTGCCGGAGCTGAGGGATATGTTCTCCAACTGCGCCTATAAATGCTTTATGGACCAGGGGGGCGTGGACGCGGAGAGCCTGCGCAAGATCCAGGAGCTCTCAGGGACGGAGTTCCGCGCCCTCAGTGAGGACGTGCCGGGGCAGGGCGTCATGGTGTGGGGAAAGAAGGTCCTGCTCTTCGACGCCTCCATGAGCAAAGGGAACACGCTGTACCAGGCATTTTCCACGAACTTCCATGAGAAAGCAAAGGAGGGCGGCGGGGCATGAAGCTCCAGAAGAAAAAAGGGACGGGCCTGAAACTGGCCAGGCCGCATTTAGAGAAGTCGGCGCTGCGTACCCAGGCAATGGCAAAAGGCATAGGGGGCGCCGTAAAGGAGGCTGCCCCGGAGGAAGGGGAGGAAGAAGAGGCAAGGGGGCAGATGGATTTTTTGGAACGGCGGGCTTGGGATAAGCTTTCCACAAGGAAGAAGCGCCGTTTCCTGCGGTACCGGCGGGAGGGGATTGGAAACCTTCCCGCCCTGCCAGGCGAAGAAGGCGGGGGCCGCAGGGGAGAAAAAGGAGCAGGCACGCCCGCGCGGGAAGCGGGGAGACGCGTGCCGCCCGGATGGAGCCGGACGGGAACAACGGAAGCCCCCACGACTTTTCGGGAAGGAAGGCCGGGGAATGAAGGGCGGCCAGCCGGAAAGGGAAAGAAGGGCGCTGCCCCGGCAGGGAAGGCGGCCGGGCACGCAGTAAGCTGCGGGGCTGC
>CALCMD010000077.1 GCA_937965795.1 uncultured Lachnospiraceae bacterium
TGTCACCTCCAGAAACAGTATATGGAGAAAGCGCAGAAATTATGAAAAAGAGCGCTGTCAAAAATAGTGATAAATTTGTTTTGAATTGTTTGCTTATTAGTGTTATCATAAAAGTATGATAGAAAATTTTGAAGAACTTTCATGAAAGAAGGGAGAAGGATATGAGGATTACAAGCGGAAAAAGGATAGTGGCTGTCGTGATGTCATGTCTGTTGGCGGCAGGCGGTTTTTGGAGCCATACATTTTCGGCGCAGGCAGAGACGTCAAGCATTTCAGCAATGTTTGACAGGAGCGATGACAACACCTGGCTTTTTGCAGGAGGTGTGGAGGTACAGGGAAGATATGCGGAAATTAAGGGAAACCGAAATTTCACAGGCCACTTTGAGGAAACTGTGCGGCGGGGGGACAGCGGCGGCGCGCCGGAGCACCAGAGGTACACGATAAATGTGGGACAGGCGGGGCAGGATATCGCTGCGTTTGCGGAGAAGCTGGACGGCTATATTGAAAAGTTGCAGCCTAAGGCAATTTCTTATATGATTGGCGAGGAGGATTACGGAAAAGGCGTGGAGGGCGTGGAAGCTTTCAAAGCCTCCCTGACGGTTGTTATACAGAAGGCGCTTGCCATGAAGAATAACGGCGGGTTTGCGGTTATCCAGCTTCCCCATGCCGTGAAAGCCGCAGCGGAAAATGAGAAGGCCGCAGCTTATGCGAATGCAGCAAAGGAAACGATGAATGGCTTTACCGAGGCGGAACAAAGCCGTATCGTCTGTATCGATCATTATGTGCAGACGAACAACGATTCTTTCAAAAACGGCAATTATCTTACGGAAGAGGGAAGGCTGAACGGCTATGGACATCTGGAGATTGCCAGACAGCTCTGCCGCGGGACTTTTGGAAGTGTGAATAGTTCCATGACGATCGGGAAGGTCTGGGAGGAAGAGGAAAGGCCGGACACTTATCTGGCAGTCAGACCGGAGACAGAGGGGACGGCGGACGGACTGATGGTGCATATTCCCGAAGAGACGGGCGTCCAGGGAGGCTGCATCTGGAAGATGGAAATCAACGGTCTGACGATTGCTGGCGAGGAGGCGGAGGATTCCTTTGAAATCACAGGGCTTCCGCAGAATAAGGCGTATAAGCTGACGGTGCGGTCAAAGGATGGCGGCAGGCAGCTTGCTTCTGTATACGGAAAGACGACAGAAGGAAAGGCCGGGGGAAAAAGAAAGCTGAACGCTTTGCAGCAGAAAATTGTGGATAAGGTAGAAAGTGACAGGCCGTTGACATGGGTGTTTACGGGGGATTCTATTACCCACGGACTGGTACATACGAAAGGATATGACGCGGTAGCGCAGATTTTTGAAAAGTATCTGAAAGAGGATTTGGGGAGAACGGAGGACGTTGTGATTAATACGGGAGTTTCCTCCACCGACACGGTTTGGGCGCTGGAAAATATCGAGCAGCGTGTGACAAAGTACAAGCCAGACATTGTTTCGGTGATGCTGGGTACAAACGATGTGTATACAAATGTGCGTGGATACCATACAGGAGCTGATGGGCAGGCCATTCTGATTACGAAGGAGCTGTACCGTGAAAATCTGGAAAATATGGTGGAGAAAATTCGGGAGAGTAATCCGGAGGCATGTATTATTTTCCGCTCGCCCACGCCTACGACACAAGGTTCCCGTGACACTTACCTTGAGGGGGGCGGCTACCTTCAGGTATTGGAGGATGTTGCGAAGAAAGACGGAAACATTCTTTATATAGATCAGTACCAGGAGTGGAACAAAGAGCTGCGTGCGTTCCGCTATCTCTGGGGAGCTAACTATTATTACGGGGACGGGAATCTTCATCCGGGAGCCGCAGGGCAACTATGGATGATGCAGAAATTTACCGGGGAATGTGGTTTGGACATGGATACGAACCTCACAAACCTCTCCTACAAATTCAGCTATGCAGAAGAGACAAGCAATGTAACGCCGACGGTTATAAAAGGGGACAAAAAAGTGAAGGTGGACAGGAATGCCCTGCAAAGCGCTTATGCGCAGGCTGGCGGAACCGGGAATATCGGAGCGCTGGAGATGACCCTGACCGGGGCGGACGGAAAGACGTACACTCAGAGTACCGGGACAGACGGAGAGGATTTTGTCATGAAGGGCATACCTTACGGTACATACAGCGTTCAGGTTGTGGGCACACGGACAGATACTGCGGCGCATGTCACGTTTGCAGAGCAGACGGTGACACTTAGCGAATCCCAGACGGGGAAATTTGATGTTTTGCTGGACAGCCAGATGTCAGCGGATTTATCGAAAGGGCAGAAGGCGGGCGTGTTGCGCATGGATGAGATGGCGCCGGATGCTTTCTATACGTATACGTTATGTGAAGGGGAGGGAAGCAGTGACAATGCGCTTTTCCAAATCAAAGGCAGAACGTTGAAAATAAATGCGGAACTTGAAGCGAACCATGAATACCATATCCGTGTAAGGGCTGAGGGAGATTCTTTCCAGTATGAGACAGCGCTTGTAATTCGTACAGGTTATACGGTTTCCGGGGTGCGCACCCAGGCGCGGAATTCTTTTGCATCGGACAAAATGGCTCTGGATATTGATTTGAGCACAGTTGATTTTGACGGGACGAACTATGTGAATCTGGCAGACCCCGGAAGCAGTTATTATGAGAACGGGGCATATCTTACCGTGTTGAATCATCTGAGGACAAATAGTGCCGGAGGTACCATTCTTATGCGGTTTAAGACGTCACAGGCCGGGGGCCTCCTGTTTGGTGCGGGAAGCACTACAGCGGATGATGGTAAAAACATGATTTTTGGCACGGACAATACAGGAAAATTCCGGGGGTATTTCCGTACTGCGTCGGGAAATGGACTGAAAGGCTCTATGGGAACCGGCCTGGATGATGGAGAGTGGCATACGATTGCGATAGGGTTCGATACGGAAAAGGCAGATAATCAAAATCAGGTATTGGTGTGTGTGGATGGACAGGCGAACATTTACCCTTCTTCCTGGTGGACAAATGCTTTTAAGACATGGTTCAGCGTAAATAGTTCCGATATTGCGGAATTTTCTATTGGAGGCGGCGAATATGCGTCTGGAAATTTCGATGCGTTCAGAGGGAAGATAGAATTTATAACCATCACAAATGACGTATATTCAGAAGAAGAACTTCGCACTCTTTCCGGGGAGCTGTTGCAGAAAACGGAGCCGGAGAGCATTACAAAGATAGAAGGAATGGTTCTTAACGGCGATGAGATTTCTGTTCCGGACGAGGCGGCTTATCAGGTTGCAGAGTTTTTCTGGAACAAGGACGGAGGCAGTGCGGTCGTTCAGATGAGTGCAGAGGAAGGGTATGTTTTTGACGAAGAAATTTTTGTGGCACTAACAGAAGAATTCGGATACAGCGCCGAGGTACTATGGCAAACGGACAAGGAAATTCTGGTGACATTGACGAAGAAAACGCCAAGTTCTGGAGAAGAGGACAATCCAAAGCCGGATCCAAAGGACGAGGAACAGACCCAAAAACTTGCGGCGCCGACGATTGTTTCTTTAAAATCGGTTGCAGAAAAGAAAAAAGCGGGCATTAAAATAGCGGTATCAAGGGTTGTGAATGCTGATTCTTATACAGTATACCGTGTATGCGGCGGAAAGACGGTATTCATCGGCAGAACGGATGCGAAAGGCGTGATTTATGATACCAACCCTGTGAATAAAAAAACAGCGTCTTATTACGCTGTTGCAGAGTCCTCGAATGCAAAGTATACGAAGAGCGGTAATGGAACGCCCAAAAGCATTCGTTTACAGGCGGCGGTTAAAAAAGTTACCGTAAAACGGACGGGTCAAAAAGCACAGGTCAGAGTCTCCTGGAAAAAGGTAAAAGGGGCGAAAGGCTATGTGGTCTACCGTTCCACAAAGAAAAATGATGGATTCGTAAGAATAAAAACGATGAAAGGTGCAAAGAAAACGGCTTTCCTTGATAAACGTGTGAAAAAAGGAAAATCATATTATTATCGAATTGTTGTGAAAACAAAGAAAGGATACAGTGCGCCGAAAGCGTCAAAAGCAGTGAAAATCAGAAAGTAGAAATAGAAACAGAAAAAGTTCCACCGGTTCCTTGTGATACCTGGTGGAGCTTTTTTATGTTTCAAGAGACTGGGAAAGGAAATATGTCATTGGATGAGCATCGCATCCCCGAAGGAAAAGAAACGATACCGTTCCCGTACCGCCGTCTCATAGGCGTTCAGGATGTGTTCTTTTCCGGCGAGGGCAGAAACCAGCATCAGCAGGGTGGATTCCGGAAGATGGAAATTGGTAATCAGGCAGTCAAGGACTTTAAAGCGGTAGCCGGGATAAATGAAGATGTCCGTCCAGCCGCTTCCGGCCTTGACGACGCCGTTTTCATCAGCGGCCGATTCCAGCGTGCGGCAGCTTGTAGTCCCGACGGAGATAATGCGTCCTCCGGCGGCTTTTGTATCATTGATCAGCTTCGCCTGGGATTCCTCTACGATATAGAACTCTGAGTGCATGTGATGATCAGTTACGTTTTCTACCTTCACGGGACGGAAAGTGCCGAGCCCCACATGCAGAGTAACATGGGCGATTTTTACGCCCTTTTCTTCAAGCGTGGCAAGCAGTTCCGGCGTGAAATGCAGCCCGGCAGTAGGGGCGGCGGCAGAACCGTCGTGTTTGGCATAGACGGTCTGATAACGGTTTTTATCTTTTAATTGATGGGTGATGTAGGGCGGGAGCGGCATCTGTCCAAGTTTATCCAGGATTTCTTCAAAGATGCCCTCATAGGAAAACTGAATCAGGCGGTTTCCTTCCTCCACCACATCGAGAACTTCGCCCATCAGCAGACCGTCCCCGAAAGAAATTCTGGTTCCGGGTTTCGCTTTTTTGCCGGGTTTTACCAGAGTTTCCCAGACGTCGTTTTCCTTTCTTTTTAAAAGCAGGATTTCAATCTTCGCATCGGTGCCGACCTTGCTCCCGTAGAGCCTGGCGGGGATGACTTTGGTATCGTTAATCACCAGACAGTCTCCTGGATTTAAATAGTTGATGATTTCCCTGAAAATATGGTGCTCGATAGCGCCGGTTTCTTTATTCATAACGAGGAGACGGGAGGACGAACGATCCTCCAGCGGGTCCTGTGCAATCAATTCCTGAGGTAAATCAAAATAAAAATCGGATGTTTTCATATTATCTCCTTTGCATGTTTCATCTGGTACATAAGTATAGCATCAACGGGAGGAAAATTCAATTCTCAGTCGTGGATTCCTCCGCCCGGTATTCCATAATGTCCTCCACCTGGCAATTTGATGAGAAATTCCTGGAAAAGTTTTGCTTGCATTATCCTATAGGCAATGATATGATAAGAAAAAATATGGAATGAGGTGTGAGGATGTTTAACTTTTCCTGCAAATAATAAACATGGATTGAGGTATCGGGGAATGAGATACCTGTGTAAACGTGCAGGAAAGGAAGAAATCTTCATATTCAAAATGGGCAGTACTCTTAAAAAATAAGGGGTATACGGTTGTTTGCATTTTGGAGTTGCAGGAGTTGGCTTTCCTGCGGCTCTTTTTTCATATGGAGGTAGAAAATGTCTTTGATAAAAGTAACGAATTTGTCCTTTTCTTATGAGGGCAGTCCGGATATGGTATTTGAAAATGTGAGCTTTCAGCTTGACACGAACTGGAAGCTTGGTTTTATCGGAAGGAATGGCAGAGGAAAAACGACGTTTCTTCGCATTTTGCAGGGACAGTATGAATATACAGGGACAATACATGCGGACATAGAATTTGAATATTTTCCTTATAAAGTTCCCTGTGGGTGCGGCACGGTTATGGAAATGATGCAGAAAATAGCGCCGGATGCGATGGAATGGGAGATCGAGAGGGAGCTTTCTCTGCTCGAAGTGAAGGAAGAGGTGTTAGACCGTCCCTTTTCCACACTTTCAGATGGAGAACAGACGAAGGCCCTTTTAGCGGTTCTGTTTTTGAGGCAGAACAGTTATCTGCTGATTGATGAGCCGACGAATCATCTGGATGAAAAAGCCCGCGAGGTCATGGGACGGTATTTAAAAAGGAAAAAAGGATTTCTTCTGGTTTCTCATGACCGGGCATTGCTGGATACCTGTGTTGACCATATCCTTTCCATCAACAAAACGAATATTGAAATTCAGAAAGGGAATTTTTCTACATGGCAGGAAAATAAACGGTCGCAGGATAACTTTGAGATTGCACGGAACGAAAGACTGAAAAAAGACATCAGCCGTCTTTCAGAAGCATCCCAAAGAAATGCACGCTGGTCTGATCAAGTGGAGCGCAGCAAATACGGAGGAAAAAACTCCGGTTCAAAAATTGACAAAGGATACGTGGGGCATAAGGCGGCAAAAATGATGAAACGATCAAAAACGATTGCATCAAGGCAGCAGACAGCGATAGAAGAAAAGTCCCGCCTGCTTCATAACATAGAAATAGAAGAATCTCTGGCAATCGTTCCACTGATACATCATAAGGACAGGCTGGTGGAGTTTAAAGGCGTCTCTGTGCGCTATGCCGGAGAGACAGTTTTGAAAGACGTTTCGTTTTCTGTCAATCAGGGAGAGAGAGTTGCCTTATGTGGAAAAAATGGCTGTGGGAAATCGAGTATCCTGAAACTCATATGCGGGGAGGAAATACCATACGAAGGGGAAGTGTATCGTGCGCAAGGGCTGAGAATTTCTTATCTTTCACAAAAAACATCCCATTTGAGGGGGACATTGTCTGCATATGCGGAAGCGCTCGAAATTGATGAGAGCATTTTTAAGTCCCTGCTGCGGAAAATGGATTTTGAACGTTCCCAACTGGAAAAGAAAATGGAGGATTTCAGCGAGGGACAGAAAAAGAAAGTTTTGCTGGCGGGGAGCCTGTGTGAAAAAGCCCATTTGTATATTTGGGATGAGCCTTTGAATTTTATTGACGTCATTTCCCGGATACAGATAGAAGAACTGTTGCGCACGTATCAGCCGACCCTGCTTTTTGTGGAACACGACGCTGCTTTTAGAAAGAATGTGGCTTCCCGGATTGTGGAACTATAGCAGGAGAACTGGACTGGTTAATAAATTAAAAACTGGATATTTTCAAGAAGCCATTCTTGTGTATACTAGAGCGTATAAAGAAAAACACACAAGAAAGGTAGGATATTATGAAAGAGAACAGATATGAACTGAATAAGCAGTTAGCGCAGATGTTAAAAGGCGGCGTTATTATGGATGTAACCACGCCGGAGCAGGCGAAAATAGCTGAGGAAGCCGGAGCCTGTGCAGTCATGGCATTGGAACGGATTCCGGCGGACATCCGGGCGGCAGGCGGCGTTTCCCGTATGAGCGATCCGAAAATGATTCGGGGGATTCAGGAGGCGGTGTCCATCCCGGTTATGGCGAAATGCCGGATCGGACATTTTGTGGAGGCACAGATTCTGGAGGCGATTGAGATCGACTATATTGATGAGAGTGAAGTCCTTTCCCCGGCGGATGATGTATATCATATTAAAAAGTCAGACTTTCAAGTACCTTTCGTATGCGGCGCCCGCGACCTGGGAGAAGCCTTACGCAGAATCGCCGAGGGTGCGTCTATGATTCGCACAAAAGGGGAGCCGGGAACCGGGGATGTGGTACAGGCAGTACGCCATATGCGCAGCATGAATGCAGAAATCCGCAGAGTACAGAATCTTCGTGAAGATGAGCTTTTCGAGGCGGCAAAGAAGCTTCAGGTCCCGATAAATCTGCTGGAATATGTTCACAAAAATGGCAAACTTCCGGTCGTGAATTTTGCAGCAGGCGGTGTGGCGACTCCGGCGGATGCGGCTCTGATGATGCAGCTCGGCGCGGAAGGAGTGTTTGTAGGCTCTGGTATCTTTAAATCCGGCAATCCGAAAAAGCGCGCGGCGGCAATCGTAAAGGCGGTTACCAATTATACGGATGCAAAGCTGCTCGCCGAACTGTCCACAGATCTTGGCGAAGCGATGGTCGGCATCAACGAGCAGGAAATTGAACTTCTCATGGCAGAACGGGGGAAATAAGATGACGGTGGCAATCCTGGCCTTACAGGGAGCTTTTGCAGAACATGCGCAGACACTTGAACGGCTTGGCGTGGAACACTTGGAAATCCGGCAGAAGAAAGATATGGAGAAGAAGTTTGACGCCCTGATTCTTCCGGGAGGGGAGAGTACGGTGATGGGAAAGCTGCTTCACGAGCTGGAATTGTATGAACCGCTTCGGAGGAAAATTCTGGATGGACTGCCTGTTTTTGGAACCTGCGCCGGATTGATTCTTCTGGCGAAGGAAGTGGACGCCGGCGTTCCCTGTCTGGGAACTATGGACATCAGAGCAAAGCGGAATGCGTATGGCAGACAGCTTGGAAGTTTTTATACAGAAGCTGAATTTAAAGGAGTGGGCAAGATTCCCATGACTTTTATCCGGGCGCCGTATATATCGGAAGTATCCGGTTCGACGGAAGTTCTGGCGGAAACGGGAGGAAAAATCGTAGCCGCCAGACAGGGAAATCAGCTTGTCTGTGCGTTTCATCCGGAGCTTACGGAGGATTTGAGGGTACATCAGTACTTTCTGGATATGCTAACGTAGCTGATTGTTTGGAGGTCAAATCATGGTTTGTCGGGGCGTCTGCGTCCATTCCGTACGCAGGCCGGGTGGAAACGTATCTCACGCAAACGGGGGCAGGGAATTCGGAAACTAACTCCT
>CALCMD010000078.1 GCA_937965795.1 uncultured Lachnospiraceae bacterium
AATTTCGCTACAATACTGATACCTGATAATGTTTGAATAAGCAATCTAAAATTTTTATAAACATATATATTCACAGGAAAAAAATAAGATTGTGAATATGTTGAGAAGTGATATGAACATTATAAACATGCGGAAATAAGGGTTTTGTTGAAAAGACCGAAAAGTTTTTCACAGACTGTAAAAAAGTTATACACAAGTTATCCCCAAAATGTGGATAACTTGTAATGTGTACAGATGGTTTATAAGTTGAAGAAAGATATAGTAAAAAAATAAAGTATTTGCTTGACTTACGCAATTTTTGAGAATATAATTGAAATGATGTTTTTTAACATAAGAAAATAATTTGCCAAATTATAGGCGATGGCGCCGATTTGGTTAGATAGAAGGAGGTGCCAGTAAGTATGAAAATGACATTCCAACCGAAGAAGAGATCCAGATCAAAAGTTCATGGATTCAGAGCCAGAATGAGCACTGCAAGCGGAAGAAAAGTTCTTGCTGCAAGAAGGGCAAAAGGAAGAAAAGCGTTATCAGCATAGGCCGCATTTTTGTGGCCTTTTCTTCTCTTTATAAGAAGGTAAAGGTATGATATTTTCAGAATCACTGAAAAAGAACAGAGATTTTCAAAACGTATATCGGAAGAGAACGTCACAGGCTAATAAATTTTTGGTGATGTACCTGTGTAAAAATGATTCAGAAAGAAACAGAGTGGGAATTTCTGTGAGTAAGAAAGTGGGAAACAGTGTGGTCAGACACCATCTCACAAGACTGCTTCGGGAAAGTTACCGCCTGAATGAAGAAAAGTTTCAAAAAGGATATGATCTTGTGGTAGTCGTAAGACCGCAGGCAAGGGAATGCGGATTTCGTGAAATGGAGAGCGCATTGCTGCATCTTGCGAAGATACACGGAATCAGGACGGATATTGAGGAAAAGAAAGAAGAGAGATGAAAAGAATATTAATCGGAATGATTAAATTTTACAGAAAATATATCTCACCAATGAAGAGGACAAAATGTCCCTATTTTCCTACATGTTCTCAGTATGGGATGGAAGCGATTGAAAAATATGGTGCGTTAAAAGGCGGAATTATGACCTGTTGGAGAATTTTAAGGTGTAATCCTTTTTCAAAAGGAGGATATGATCCAGTTCCGTAGGAAAAGAGCGTCCAGAATATTAGGAGGAAACATATGTTATTGACGAAAAGTGGAGGCTGGCTTGGACCAGTCGCAGTGATTCTTGGTTTGATCATGAATGCAATTTTCAGTTTGTGTGATATGATCTCCCTGCCGAACATAGGTCTTTGTATTATTTTATTTACGATTATTATTTATTTACTGATGATGCCGCTTACCATCAAACAGCAGAAATTTTCAAAACTTTCTGCAAAGATGAACCCGGAACTTCAGGCAATCCAGAAAAAGTATAAAAATAAACAGGATCAGGCTTCAATGGTGAAAATGAATGAGGAAACCAAAGAGGTCTATGCAAAATATGGAGTTTCTCCTGTGGGAAGCTGTTTGCAGCTTTTGATTCAGATGCCGATTCTGTTTGCTTTATATCGTGTAATCTGGAATATACCGGCATATGTAGATGGCGTAAAGAATGCGTTTATGCCTCTGGCAGAGAAAATTTTATCGATTGCCGGAAGTCAGGATTATCTGGCAAAGTTCGCTTCTTCAAATAATGTAAATTTTGAAAAGCTCGGATATACGACAGATACTATTATTGACTGTCTTTATAAATTTAAGCCGGCGGACTGGAGCGCTATGGCGGCAGATGGTAAATTTTCCAATATCTCCCATCTGGTAACAAGTACGCAGCAGAGCGTAGATCATATGAATAATTTTCTGGGGATTAATATTGCAAACTCACCGCTGAATATGATCAGAGATTTGTTTTCATCCGGAGAATTTTCTATTTTGATTTTAATTGCGGCTCTGGCGATTCCTGTTCTGGCAGGTTTGACACAGTGGATGAATATTAAACTTTCCACAAGTGCAACGAATCCGTCTGCAAATGATGAAGGAAGCATGGCGGCATCTATGAAGATGATGAATAATCTTATGCCTTTGATGTCTGTAGTATTTTGCTTTACTCTTCCGGCAGGTATGGGTATCTACTGGATTGCAGGCGCAGTTGTAAGGAGCGTACAGCAGGTTATGATCAATAAACAGATTGAAAAAATGGATATTGACGTTATGATCCAGAAGAATATGGAAAAGAGCCTTGCAAAAGAAAATAAACAGCGTGAGAAAATGGGACTTCCGCCGAAGAAGGAATATGGAACGAAAACAAAAGTAAATGCAAATCATATTTCAAATGGAAATAAGAAACCGTCTGTTACGAAACAAGATCGGGACAAACAGATCAAGAACTCAACAGATTATTATAATTCCAGTTCAAAGGCAAAACCAGGAAGTTTAGCTGCAAAGGCCAGAATGGTTGAGCAGTTTAATGAGAAAAATAGAAAGAAGTAGGAGGGGTTCACGATGGATTTCATTCAAGTTAAAGCAAAAACTGTGGAAGAAGCGATTACAGAAGCATCGATTCAGTTGGAAACCAGCAGTGATCATATTGAATATCATGTCATTCAAAAGGGAAGTTCAGGATTTTTGGGAATTGGAAGTAAGCCGGCAATTATAGAGGCAAGAAAGAAGGAAGAAACCGATTTTGATCTGAATTTTGAAGATTTGAAAAAAGAACCGTTAAAGGTAAATGAGCCAAAGGAAAAAGAAGAAAAAAAGAAATCGCCAAGACCTGTAAAAAATAAAAAACCTGTAAAAAGTGCAGGAAAAGAAACAGCTCCGGCAAAGGAAGTACCGGAGGCTTCCGTGAAAGAACAGGAGAAAGTACTGGAAAAAGAAGCAGAAAAGGCTCCGGTAAAGGAAACGGTAAAGAAAGCTCCGGCAAATAAGGAAGAGGTTATTGAAAGAGTAAACAGCTTTTTGAACGATACCTGTAAAGCTATGGGAATAGAAGCAAAGATAAACGCCGTTTTTGAAGGAGAAGATACTTTAAATGTAGATCTCGTTGGATCGGAAATGGGCATTTTAATTGGAAAAAGAGGAAGAACGCTGGATTCCTTACAATATCTGACAAGCCTTGTGGCGAACAAAGGAAATTGTGCTTATATCAGAGTGAAGGTAGATACAGAGGATTACAGAAGAAGAAGAAAAGAAACGCTGGAGAATCTGGCAAATAATATAGCTGTGAAGGTTCGAAGAACAAGAAAGACGGTATTTCTGGAGCCTATGAATCCATATGAAAGAAGAATTATACATTCTGCCCTTCAGAATAATCCTTATGTAAGTACGCATAGCGAAGGGGAAGAACCTTATCGTAAAGTAGTAGTTACCTTGAAAAAACAGTAAGCAGCGGAGAAAAAGAGCTGCCAGCCAATATCCCGCACGATTGTGCGGGATATTTCATTTTAGGAGAATATTTATGAAAAGTGAAACAATTGCTGCGATTGCAACTGCCGTAAATCCTGCGGGGATTGGTATTATTCGAATCAGTGGAGATCAGGCTTTTGCGATTGCTGACAGAATCTACCGTTCAAAAAGCGGTAAGAAAAGGCTTTCTGACCAGCCCACCCATACCATTCATTATGGATATATTTATGATGGAGAAAATACGATTGATGAAGTTCTTGTGACAATCATGAGAGGGCCTGCAAGTTTTACAACTGAGGATACGGTAGAGATTAATTGTCATGGCGGCGTGGTGGCAATGAAAAAAATTCTGGAAACTGTGATAAAAAACGGAGCAGCCCCAGCAGAACCGGGAGAATTTACAAAAAGGGCATTTTTAAATGGAAGGATTGATTTATCTCAGGCAGAGGCGGTACTTGAAATTATTCATGCAAAAAATGAATATGCACTGAAAAGTTCTGTAAGTCAGTTAAAGGGGTCTATTCATGAAAAAATCAGTGAACTTCGAAAGGAAATCATTTATCACATTGCTTTTATTGAGTCAGCTTTGGATGATCCGGAACATATCAGTTTAGAGACATATGCGGACAGACTGAAAAACGAAAATGAAGGATGGATGAATCAGATAAAGAAATTAATTGATTCTGCTGAAAATGGAAGAGTCATAGCAGAAGGGATAAAAACTGTTATTGTAGGGAAACCGAATGCGGGAAAATCATCTCTTTTGAATCTGATGCTGGGAGAAGAGAGGGCGATCGTTACAGAGATTGCAGGAACTACCAGAGATATTTTGCAGGAGCCGGTCTATATGAATGGTATTACTTTAAATATGATTGATACGGCAGGCATCAGGGAGACAGAAGATATTGTAGAAAAAATAGGTGTGGAAAAAGCAAAAAAATATGCCGAAGATGCAGATTTGATTATCTATGTGGCGGATGCTTCTTCCTATCTTGACAAAAATGATGAAGAAATTATTCAAATGCTGGAAAACAGGCAGGTCATCGTATTATTAAATAAAACCGATCTGGAATCTGTCGTTTCAGAGGAGGATATAAGGAAAAAACTTCCGGATAAGGTCGTAATTCCGGTTTCTGCAAAGGAAAAGAAGGGGATGGATCTTTTTGAAGAAACCTTAAGAAATATGTTTTTTGATGGAAAAATCTCTTTTAATGATGAAATTTATATCACAAATGTGCGCCATAAAGCGGCGTTGATGGACGCCTATGACAGTTTAAAACAGGTACAATCCAGTCTTGAAATGAAAATGCCAGAAGATTTCTTTTCGATTGATCTGATGGCGGCATATGAGTCTTTGGGAATAATTCTGGGAGAATCTGTAGGTGAAGATCTTGTAAATGAGATTTTCAGTAAGTTTTGTATGGGAAAATAGGAGAAATAGAGAAATGAACGTACTGGAAGAACAGGTAGATGTGGTTGTAGTAGGAGCAGGACACGCTGGATGCGAAGCTGCACTGGCAAGCGCCAGAATGGGACTTTCAACCATCATATTTACAGTCAGCGTGGAAAGTATTGCACTGATGCCCTGCAATCCAAATATTGGAGGAAGTTCAAAAGGCCATCTTGTAAGGGAAATTGATGCGCTTGGCGGGGAGATGGGAAAGAATATTGATAAGACTTTTATACAGTCTAAGATGCTGAATCAGTCAAAGGGTCCGGCAGTACATTCCTTAAGGGCACAGGCAGATAAGGCCGAATACAGCCGCAGTATGAGAAGAGTGCTGGAAAATACAGATCATCTGGAGATCAAGCAGGCAGAAGTAACGGAAATTCTTGTGGAGGACGGAAAACTTATAGGGGTAAAAACATATTCAGGAGCTGTCTACCATTGTAAAGCATGTGTGCTCTGTACCGGAACTTATCTGAAAGCGCGTTGTATTTATGGGGATGTGAGTAATGCTACTGGGCCAAATGGACTTCAGGCGGCAAATCACCTGACAGATTCACTCAAGGCGCATGGAATAGAAATGCAGCGCTTTAAAACGGGGACTCCGGCAAGAATTGACAGACGATCTGTTGATTTTTCAAAAATGGAGGAGCAGTTTGGAGATGAAAGAGTCGTACCTTTCTCTTTTACGACAGATCCGGAAAGTATACAGATTGATCAGGTATCCTGCTGGCTGACTTATACGAATGAAGAAACCCATGAGATTATAAGAGAAAATATTCATCGCTCTCCTTTGTTTTCCGGTATGATAGAGGGAACGGGGCCAAGATATTGTCCGTCTATTGAAGATAAAGTAATGAAATTTTCAGATAAAAATAGACATCAGGTATTTATTGAGCCGGAAGGACTTTATACTAATGAAATGTATATTGGAGGTATGTCCAGTTCACTGCCGGAAGACGTTCAGTATCGTATGTACCGTACCGTGCCGGGATTAGAACATGTGAAAATTGTCAGAAATGCTTATGCAATTGAGTATGATTGTATTAATCCGGTACAATTAAAGGCTTCCCTGGAATTTAAAGCAATCAGGGGATTATTCAGCGGCGGCCAGTTTAATGGAAGTTCAGGATATGAAGAGGCGGCGGCACAGGGACTGGTAGCGGGTATCAATGCAGCTTTATATATATTTGGACGGGATCCGATGATTCTGGACCGTTCAGAGTGTTATATAGGTGTATTAATTGATGATCTTGTGACAAAAGAAAATCATGAACCTTACCGGATGATGACTTCACGTTCAGAATATCGCCTTTTACTCAGACAGGATAATGCAGATTTACGTCTTACAAAAAAGGGATATGAAGCAGGATTGATTTCAGAAGAAAGATATCAGACGCTTTTAGAGAAGGAAAGACAGATTGAACAGGAAATAAAACGTGTCGAGCATGAAAATATCGGTGCAAATGCAGAAGTCCAGGAGTTTCTGGAGGCGCATGGAAGTACATCTCTAAAAACGGGAACGACAATCGGGGAGTTAATTCGCAGACCGGAGTTAAATTATCAAATGCTGGAGCCAATTGATAAAAACAGACCGAAGCTTTTGGAATCTGTGAAAGAGCAGGTAAATATAAACATTAAATATGAAGGTTATATCAAAAGACAGTTAAAACAGGTGGAACAATTTAAAAAGTTGGAAAAGAAGAAAATACCGGAAGATATTAATTATGATAAAATAGGAAGTCTTAGAATTGAAGCAGTACAGAAATTGAAAATGTATGAACCGACCTCTATAGGGCAGGCATCCAGAATCGCAGGCGTATCACCGGCAGATATTTCAGTACTTTTGGTTTATCTGGAGCAGATGAAAGGAAAAAATCATGGAAGATAAGAATGTATTGAAAAATGGCTGTGAGTTTTTTCATATTCCTTTAAGTGAGATGCAGGAAAAACAGTTTCAAAAATATTATGAAATGCTGATAACCTGGAACCAGGTTATGAATCTTACGGCAATTACAGATTATGATGAGGTTATGCAGAAGCATTTTGTGGATAGTTTGTCTCTTGTGCAGGGGTTAGACGTGTCTTCCTGTAAAACTTTAATAGATGTGGGAACAGGAGCAGGCTTTCCGGGAATACCATTAAAAATTATGTATCCACATTTAGAAGTGGTTTTGTTGGATTCCTTAAATAAAAGAGTTAAATTTTTAAATGCAGTTGTGGAAGAGCTTGGATTAAAAAGCATAAAAGCAATTCATGGAAGAGCGGAAGATATTGCAAAACAAAAAGAGTACCGGGAATCCTTTGATCTGTGTGTTTCACGTGCGGTTGCAAATCTTTCTTCCCTTTCGGAATATTGTATTCCATTTCTAAAAAAAGGTGGAACGTTCGTATCTTATAAATCGGGGACAGTGGATGAAGAATTGAAAAAGGCGAAAAAAGCAATTTTTCTGCTGGGGGGAGAAAAAAAGAAAGTAATAAAATTTATTCTTCCTGACAGTGATATAGAGAGATCACTGGTGATAATACAAAAAGTAAAAGGAACGCCTGAAAAATATCCACGAAAAGCAGGAGTTCCAGCGAAGGAGCCATTATGATGAAGAAGGAATGTTTCACGTGAAACATTTTAAATTCTGGTTTGGAGGGGAGTTTGCGTTCATTCCGTACGCAGGTCGGATGGAAACGTATCTCACGCAAACGGGGGCAGGGAATTCGGAAACTAACTCCTAAGAATGTGCG
>CALCMD010000079.1 GCA_937965795.1 uncultured Lachnospiraceae bacterium
CAAACAATTCATTCTATCTGCGTAAGCAATTTTACTATCTCTTTCTATTCTTGTCGGGGCATTCCAAATCTGCTCTAAACTTAAAGAAATATCTTCAACAACTTGCATATTTAACAAAAACAACATATGTTCCCAAGATAATAAGCATACTTTATCTGATAAAGAAGATGAATAAATCTGACTATTTGTGTTAGGAAATTGAAAATATGGTGCTACTAAAATAGCAAAATCATGTTCCATTCCCCTCCACTTACTTAATGTAGATATTTTAAAATCCTTTTGATTCTTTGCTGTTCTACTTAGTCTAAAAGTTTTTGCATCCGCAACCAATGTATAACCATGCTCACTTTCTGCAATAATATCAGCACTGTTTCCACGTTCAGATACAGCTTTTGCTTTTAATCCAATTTCAGAAAAACATCTTGCCAATACAATGTCAGAAGCCTTAGAGTATAATTTTTCTTCCGTAGAACTTGCTTCTATAATCTCAGGTATCGTGCCAATTTCTTTTACAATCTCAATAAAATCTTCTTTTGGCAAAGAACTTATATAGGTTTCTATCTCATTTCCAGAAGCCTTAAAACTCTTTTTCTCTTTTTTTAGTTGAAATAATAAATCTAAAAATTCCGAGTATTGTTTTTTCATTCTCTATCTTCCTTTCGTGTTAATGATATACACTACATTATAACATTCAAAATTATTAGCGTCATCAATTTTTAGTATTTATCTTATTAAAATTGCAAGCAGGTAAACACAGGTTATTTCTTAATATCCTTTTGTTTGGGAAACTCCAGGTAGTTTTCACGATATCTTTCAGACATTTTTATCCGGACGCAAGAGCCTGCGGAATTCTTGACACGATACCCGGAAAATGATACAATATTGGAAATTAACATGAGAAAAAGCGATGACGGAAACACGTAGCATATGAGTCGCATCCAGAGAGAGCATCCGTTGGTGGAAGATGCTTATGCAGGCCATATGTGAAGACCATTCTGGAGCTGCAATGCAGAAAGTAGAGTAAGGATTGCCGTATACCTGCGTTAAAGGTTAGGATTTGTTGGAATCTGAAGTGAAAAATTAAGGTGGAACCGTGCAAAATGAGCACCCTTAAAGATACAGGAACTGTGTCTTTCAGGGTGCTTTTTCTTATGTTAATCAAAATTTTATCAAAGAAAGGAAGAATAAGATGAAGATTTGCAGGAAGGATGGTTCCATCCAGGAAGTGACGTTTGAGGAAGAAGAGGGAAAAAGCGCTTTTTGGCACACGACGGCTCATATATTGGCGCAGGCTGTAAAAAGACTGTATCCGAATACAAAATGCGCCATCGGGCCTTCGATTGCAGAAGGGTTTTATTATGATTTCGATTTTGATTTTGAATTTTCGGAGGATTGCTTCGAAGAAATCGAAAAAGAAATGAAAAAAATTGTGAAAGAGAATTTGCAGCTCAGACATTCGAGGTTAAGCCGGGAGAAGGCTCTGAACCTGATGCGCCAAAAGGGAGAACCCTATAAAATAGAGCTGCTGGAGGAATTTTCAGAGACGGAAGCGATCAGTTTTTATCAGCAGGGCGAATATCTGGAAATGTGCGCAGGCCCCCATGTGGCATATACCAGCGAGGTAAAAGCCTTCAAATTGCTGTCTGTTGCCGGAGCCTACTGGCGTGGCGATGAAAAAAATAAAATGCTTACCAGAATCTATGGAATTTCTTTTCCGGATAAGGAGCTTCTGGACAGCTATCTGGAGCGAATCGAGGAAGCGAAAAAAAGAGACCACAGAAAATTAGGAAAGGAACTGGGATTGTTCGCATTGCTGGACGAGGGGCCGGGGTTCCCGTTTTTTCTTCCCAAAGGAATGATTTTAAAGAATCTGCTGATTGACTACTGGCGGAAGATGCATACCAGAGAAGGATATGTGGAAATATCGACGCCAATGATGCTGAACCGGCAGCTTTGGGAAAGATCAGGACATTGGGAGCATTACCGGGACAATATGTACACGACAATGATAGATGAAACACAATTTGCCATAAAACCAATGAATTGTCCCGGAGGTATGCTGGTATATAAGATGAAACCACGTTCCTGGCGTGACCTGCCGATGCGTATCGGAGAATTGGGGCTTGTGCACAGACATGAAAAATCCGGAGCTCTGCATGGACTGATGCGTGTCCGGTGTTTTACACAGGATGACGCCCATATTTTTATGACGCCGGAACAGATACCGGAGGAAATAAAAAGGGTTGTGCGCCTGATCGACGAGGTCTATGCGGAATTTGGCTTTTCCTATCATGTGGAAGTATCGACAAGGCCGGAGCATTCGATAGGAAAGGACGAGGAGTGGGAAATGGCCACCAGAGGGTTAAAAGACGCGCTGGATGATCTGGGAATGCCGTATGTGATCAACGAAGGAGACGGCGCTTTTTATGGGCCAAAGATTGATTTTCATTTGAAGGATTCCCTGGGAAGAACCTGGCAGTGCGGCACCATTCAGTTGGATTTTCAGCTCCCGCAGCGTTTTTCGGCAGAGTATATTGGAACAGATGGAAAAAGACATCGTCCGATTATGATACACAGAGTGGTGTTTGGGTCTATCGAACGTTTTATTGGCATTCTGATCGAACATTTTGCAGGTAAATTTCCGCTGTGGTTATCTCCGGTGCAGGTAAAGGTACTGACGATTTCCGATAAACATATAGAATATGCCAGAACCGTGGAGGAGTTTCTCAGGAAAGAAGGAGTGCGCTGTGAACTTGATGCGAGAGATGAAAAAATTGGATATAAGATCAGGAGCGCCAGGACGGAACGCATCCCCTATATCCTGATTGCAGGAGAAAAGGAGATACAAAACAAAAGTGTTTCTGTGCGGGGCAGGGAAGAAGGAGATCTGGGCAGCATGACGGTGCAGGCTTTTCTGGAGATGCTGCATGAAAAAAACAGGCAGCAGCCGGAGGTGTGAGAGGAAAGATGTGGATGCGGTCTGGAAATTTCCGGGGACAATGTGTATAATAGGAGGAATAGCGGAAAAGAAAAGTCAGTGAAGAAATAGAAAAGAAGCGGGAAGATGATGGAAGTATGGAGAATAGATTAGTAATCGGGATTTTGGCACACGTGGACGCCGGAAAGACAACTTTATCTGAGAGCCTTCTGTATCTGAGCGGAAGTATCCGGAAGATGGGTCGTGTGGATCATGGAAATGCCTTTTTGGACACGTATGAGCTGGAACGTGCCAGAGGTATTACGATTTTTTCGAAGCAGGCGGTTTTTGAAATCGGAAACACGAAGGTGACGCTGCTGGATACGCCTGGACATGTGGATTTTTCAGCGGAAATGGAGAGGACGCTGTCTGTGCTGGATTATGCCGTTCTGCTCATCAGCGGAGCGGATGGGGTGCAGGGGCACACGCGGACGTTATGGCGGCTTCTGAACCGCTATGAGATACCGACCTTTCTGTTTGTCAACAAAATGGATCAGCCCGGAACAGACAGGGACAGACTGTTAGCGGAAGTGAAAAAGAAGCTGGATGACCGATGTACGGATTTTTCAGGCGGTCAGGACAAAGAGGTTTTTCAGGAAAATATTGCGATGTGCGATGAGAAAGCACTGGAAGAGTATCTGGAAACGGGGGAAATCTGTCCGAAGAGCATCCAAAGACTCATCACGGAACGAAAAATTTTTCCATGTTACTTCGGGTCAGCGCTTCGGATGACTGGTGTGCAGGAGTTCCTTGAGGGCCTGGAAGAACATATGGAAGTTCCTGCTTATCCGGAAAAATTCGGGGCGCGGGTCTTTAAAATTGCAAGAGATGAGCAGGGGAAACGCCTTACCTACATGAAAATAACCGGGGGAACCCTCAAAGTAAAGGAGACGCTTCAGGGGCTGTGCGCAGAGAGCGGCGGGGACTGGACAGAAAAGGCTGACCAGATTCGCATCTATTCGGGAGCACGCTATGAGACGGTGACAGAAGCAGAGGCCGGGACGGTATGCGCTGTGACGGGGCTGACGCAGACCCGGCCGGGACAGGGACTTGGCGTCGAAGCAGAAGCGGCGCTGCCGGTTCTGGAACCAGTGCTGACTTATCAGATCATTCTTCCTGAGGGATGTAATGTTCATGACATGCTTCAAAAACTCCGGCAGCTTGAGGAGGAGGAGCCAGAGCTTCACATCGTATGGAAAGAAGAATTGCATGAGCTCCATGCGCAGTTGATGGGAGAGGTGCAGATTGAAATTTTAAAAACCCTGATTTTTGAACGCTTTGGGGTACAAGTCGGGTTTGGCGCAGGAAATATCGTTTATAAAGAAACGATTCAGGCGCCGGTAGAGGGCGTGGGGCATTTTGAGCCGCTGCGCCATTATGCAGAGGTGCATCTTCTGCTGGAGCCGGGGGAGAGGGGAAGCGGTATGCAGTTTGCCAGTGCGTGCAGTGAGGATATGCTGGATCGAAACTGGCAGAGGCTGATTCTCACACATCTGGAGGAAAAAGAGCACAGAGGCGTTCTGACGGGATCGGCAATCACTGATATGAAGATTACGCTGACAGCGGGAAAGGCACATCTGAAACACACAGAAGGCGGGGATTTCCGGCAGGCGACGTACCGCGCTGTGCGCCAGGGACTGAAAAAGGCGAAAAGTATCTTATTGGAGCCATATTATGAATTTTGCCTGGAGCTTCCGGCAGAATCCGTAGGAAGAGCGATGGCGGATATCCAGCGTATGAACGGGGCATTTGCCCCGCCATGCCAGGAGGGAGAAGTGTCGATACTTACAGGGAGTGCTCCGGTGGCTCTGATGCGTGACTATCAGACCGAGGTAGCAGCGTACACGAAGGGGCTGGGCAGGCTGACCTGCACGCTGAAAGGGTATGAAACGTGCCATAGAGAAGAAGAGGTCATCGCATTGCTGGATTATGATTCTGAACGCGATCTGGAGAATCCCACGGGGTCGGTATTCTGTGCGCATGGCGCTGGCTTTGCAGTGAGCTGGGATCAGGTAGAGGACTATATGCACCTGGAGAACAGTCTGGAGACGGAAGTTCGGCCGGAAGATTCGAGCGCCCCAAACCGCAGGCATCATGCTTATGGCTCCTGGCAGGATGAGAAGGAGCTGGAGGAGATCTTTGTCCGCACGTATGGAGAGGTAAAGCGGCCGCCGGCTAGTGAAAAAAGGCGTGTCGTCTCCGCTTCCAGCGGCAGAACAGAGGGAAATCTGAAGAAGAAAAAGGAAATGGACGAATATCTTCTTGTGGATGGATATAATATCATTTTTGCCTGGGACGATTTAAAGGAACTGGCAGAGACGAACATTGACGGCGCGCGGACGCGTCTGATGGATATTCTGAGCAACTATCAGGGGTATAAAAAGTGCAGGCTGATTCTGGTTTTTGACGCTTACAAAGTGGAAGGAAATCCAGGAGAAGTAGTGAAATACCACAACATCCACGTGGTGTACACAAAAGAGGCGGAGACGGCCGACCAGTATATTGAAAAGACCGTGCATGAGATCGGACGGAAATATCATGTGACCGTGGCGACTTCGGATCATCTGGAGCAGGTGATTATTCTGGGGCAGGGAGGGCACAGGCTTTCAGCGCAGAATCTGCGGGAGGAGATCGAGCTGGCGGGGCAGGAAATCCGCGAAGTGTGCGGGAAGCTGCCTGCCGGCGGGAAAAATCTGCTGTTTCATCATCTGGACGACGGGCTGGCGGAGTATATGGAAGATGTGCGTCTGGGGCGCAGGGAGATAGAGTAAAGAAAAGGCGGCTGGTATAAAAGGCGTTTTATACCAGCCGCTGTTTTATGGTTTCAGGATACTGATGCCGATGCCGTAAGCGCCGGGACCCGTGTGTGTACCGACACTAAAAGAGAGCGGGTCATAGTAGACGTCTGTGCCTGGAAAGGCGTCAGCGACCGCTTTTCTCCATTCCTCTGCTTCCGCTGCGGTCAGTCCGGCGCCTGCCGCACCTACCCGGACGCGGGAAATATCAGCTTCCGGAAATCTGGTGCTATAATCATGGAGCACGGCTTCGATCATGCGTGCCCTGCATTTTTTCATTCCCCGAAATTTGGCAAAGGCATCCAGCTTTCCGCCCTGAATCGAGAGAATTGGCTTAATGTTTAAGACCGTTCCCAGAGCTGCCGCTGCCGGCGTGACCCGTCCGCCTTTTTTCAGATATTCCAGCGTATCTACGGCAAGATAGATCGAGGAGTGATATCCTCTCGCATCCAGATCGTCTTTGATCTCGCTGGCGGAGAGACCCTGATCGGCCATTTCCTTTGCTTCCAGAACGGAAATGCGCATGGTGACCGAAATGCGGTGATTATCTGCAACGGCGACTCTGCCGTCGTAGTCTTCCGCAAGGGAGAGCGCCGTTTCGCAGGAGTTGCTCAATCCGCTGGACATGGGAATATGGATAATCTGATCGTAACCCATCTTCAGAATACGATCCCAGAGGTCCATGACGTCGCCCGGAGAGGGCTGGGAAGTGGAAATGTTTTTTCCACCTTTCAGACTGGCATAAAATTCCTCTTCCTCCAGATCCATGCCTTCAAAACGAATGTTTCCATCTATGATGACGGGCATGGAGAGGACAAAGATTCCCCGCTCCTTTGCCTCCTTTGGCGAAATACCGCTGTTACTGTCTGTGACAACCGCTGTTTTCATAAATATGATCCTCCTGCTTTTAGTCTGTCCGTTCGCTGCCCCAGAAAAACAGCGCGACAGTTCCGGGGCCTGTATGACTTCCGATGGTGGTTCCTACATAATTGATCAATACCTTGCCGTTTAAATGTGGAAAGCGCGCTTCTACCAGGTCGGCAACCGCCCTTGCGTCTTTATAGCAGCCGGAATGAGAGATATAACATTTTTGAGAATAGTTTGTCCCACCCTCTGCGAATTCCTCCATTTTATCCACGATGGCGTGAATGACTTTCTTTTTGGTGCGGATCTTAAAGCGTGGAACCAGATGTCCCAGATGATCCATGTTCAAAAGTGGACAGATGTTCAGCATACCGCCGAAAAATCCTGCGGTGCGGGAAATTCTTCCGCCTTTGATATAGAACGTAAGATCAGTGGAAAAAAACCAGTGATGCAGATGAAGCTTATGGGATTCTGCCCATTCAAAGACTTCCTGAAGGGATTTTCCCTCATCACGCAGATCGGCGAGCTTATCCATCAGCAGGCCGTATCCGGAAGATGCGCCCAGAGAATCCACGATAAAGATTTTACGGTCCGGGTAACGGGCTTCCAGCTCCGCTTTGGCGATCCGGGCGGAATTAACCACGCCGGAGATGCCGGAGGAGAGGCAGACATGAAGGACGTCCTTTCCTTCCTGCAAGTATTTTTCGAAATAAGTCTCAAATTCATTTGCGTTGATCTGAGAAGTTTTTGTCTCGGCGCCTTCCTTCATGGCGAGATAAAAATCTTCAAAAGGGATAGATTTTCCAAGATCATCGGAATACTCTTTCCCGTCCAGTTCAAAGTGGAAACAGATATAGGAAATATTTCTGGTTGCAAAATGCTCTGCCGAGAGGTCTGCGGTAGAACAGCAGCTAATTACATAATCATTCATAATATTCTCTTTCTTTATTCGTAGGTTTGTTGGTATCAAAATTTCTTAGATTGTAACACTTTGCGCCTGTAAATTCAAGCATAACGCGGAAATGTTACTTTTTTGCAGGGGAGCTGGTTGTAACCGGGGCGTTCGAATGGTATGATAAAACAAAAAGGAGGAGCAGGGGATATGGAGTCAAATTATGAGAAACAGGTTCTTAGAGCGAGAACTCTGTTTTTGCAATATGATCAGGATGTGATGATCGATAAACTGCGGCTGAAAGCGGATGCAGAGTATCTGTATCTGACGCTTCTGGACAGAACGTACCGGATTGAAAGAAAAAGCGGTAAGGTCGAGGTGCGAAAGCAGGCGGGCTTTACCGTATGTCTGGATTATCAGGTCGTCATGATACTTTATGACATCCTGTGCCATTCCAAAGAAAGACCCGTGCTTTCCGGTACGTGGCGCGGGCTCTCTTCTTTGCAGATCACGCACAGCAGTCCTCCGGCAGACCGGTTTACCGCCCCGTTTGGGCGTGTGTTTTCCGGGAGAATCCAAAAGCTGGATGCTGCATGTAAAGAGCTGAAGGGGAAAAAGCTATCCACACCTGCGAGCGCAGACGTTTGTTACCAGATACCGCTGTTTTCTTTTTATCCTGTCATTTTTCAGTTTTGGGATGGCGACGAGGAATTTCCACCGAAAATCATGCTGCTGTGGGATGAACATTCCCTGGACTTTCTAAATTTTGAGACTTTGTATTATGTGATGGGGCATCTGCTGGAAAGATTAAAAAAATCTGTCGTTGACAAGGATTTTCATTAATGCTATAGTTAATGATAAGTTAATTGTCTGACAGAAAATGCGGAACAGTTATGAAACAGATACATATTTTAGAGTAGAGGTCGCGTGCTTCAATAGTAGCTCACCGGATGCGTTCAGGCGCAGTGGAACGTGAGAGAAAGGGGAGGACGCCGAAAGGTGCAGTACCTGAGGCTGTACGCTTGGGCATACAGTGAAGAACTGTATGACTCTCATCATTTCTGATGGGGAGCTCTCTGAAGAAGTCGCTGATATATGGAAAGATTCTTTGGAGCAGACCCTGAGGGTCTGTTTTATTTTTAAGGAGGAAAAGAAATGGCTATATTTACAGGAGCAGGTGTTGCAATCGTCACACCGATGAAAGAAAATGGAGATGTCAACTATGAAGTTTTAGGAGAGATGATCGAGGAGCAGATTGCAGGCTCCACCGACGCGCTGATCATCTGCGGCACCACAGGAGAATCTTCTACGTTAAGTCATGAGGAGCATCTGGATGTTATCAAATATGCGATTGATAAGGTGGCGAAAAGGATTCCGGTTATTGCGGGAACAGGCTCGAACTGTACCGGGACTGCGATCTATCTTTCACAGGAAGCAGAAAAATATGGCGCAGACGGGCTTCTGCTGGTGACGCCGTATTATAACAAAGCGACGCAGAAGGGACTGATCCGGCATTTTACTGCGGTGGCAGATTCCGTAAAGACGCCGATCATTCTGTATAACGTGCCGAGCAGAACGGGGTGCAACATCCTTCCGGAAACGGCGGTCGAGCTGGCAAAGAATGTGGAAAATATCGTGGCGATCAAAGAGGCCAGCGGAAACATTTCCCAGATTGCGAAGCTGATGCAGCTTGCGGACGGATGTATTGATGTGTATTCGGGAAATGACGACCAGATCGTACCGATCCTTTCTCTTGGAGGAAAAGGAGTCATCTCCGTACTTTCCAACGTTGCTCCGAAGGAGACGCATGACATTGTACAGCTTTATCTGGATGGAAAGGTAAAGGAAAGCTGCGCTTTACAGTTAAAAGCGCTTCCGCTGATCGACGCGCTTTTCTGTGAGGTAAACCCGATCCCGGTGAAGGCGGCGCTGAATCTTATGGGGAAGAAAGCCGGTATGCTTCGCGGGCCGCTGACAGAGATCGAGGAGGAACATGCCAGGAAGCTTGCGCAGGCACTGAAGGATTTTGGAATCGAATTAGCATAAGACCAGGAGGAGTACGACATGATAAAAGTAATAATGCACGGATGCAACGGTCATATGGGACAGATGATTTCCGGTCTGGTAAAAGAAGATCCCGAAGTGGAGATCGTGGCGGGAATTGATGTCTGTGATAACGGAAAGAATGACTATCCGGTGTTTAAAGGCATTGACGCATGTGATGTGGAGGCGGACGCCGTCATTGATTTCGCATCGCCGAAAGCGGAAGATGCTCTTCTGGACTACTGCGTAAAAAAGCAGATTCCGGTCGTGGTATGCACAACGGGGCTTTCGGAAGAACAGGTGCAGAAGGTAAAGGAGACTTCGGAAAAGGTGGCAGTCCTGCGTTCCGCCAATATGTCGCTGGGCGTCAATACACTTTTGAAGCTTTTGAAAGAGGCGGCGAAGGTATTTGCGGGAGCAGGCTTTGACATGGAAATCGTAGAGAAGCATCACAAATATAAGGTAGACGCGCCGAGTGGAACTGCACTGGCGATGGCAGACAGTTTAAATGAAGCGCTTGGAAACGCATACACTTATAAATATGACAGAAGCCAGGAGAGAAAGGCGAGGGATGCGAAAGAAATTGGCATTTCAGCGGTGCGCGGCGGAAATATCGTAGGTGAGCACGATGTGATTTTTGCCGGAACGGACGAGGTGGTTACCTTTAGCCATGCGGCTTATTCGAAAGCGGTATTTGGCAAAGGGGCGATTCAGGCCGCGAAGTTTTTAGCGGGGAAAAAGCCCGGGCTTTATGATATGAGCGATGTCATTGACGCACAATAAATGGCGGTTTTTGTTGCAGTCCACGCAGGTGGGCTGTAACTTTTTCCGGAGTTTTTGAGTTTGGTATGGAGGGGATGCACATGAGGAAAAAGGCAGGATATATCCTGGGAATCCTTCTTTGTCTGGGGGTATCCGGCTGCGCCGGACAGACACAGAAAGAGACGCAGGCGGAGACACAGACAGAGAAGAGCACGCAGCAGGCCACGGAAGCAGAAAGTGAGACGGAGACAGAGGCGGCCACGGAGGCAGCCAGGCAGGAACCGGTAAATACGGTGATCGGTTCGCTGGTAGATATTGACTTAAAACAGCTTGTGGTTCTGTCGGATAATGGAAACGAGATTATTTTTCCGATCAAAGGAGCAGAGCTGGATTTTCGCGGAGGATTTCGTGTGGGGAATCTGGTAGCGGTAGAATACACGGGAGAAATCGTGTCGCCAGACAGCAGAAAGGCGGATATTTCGGTTCGGCGGGTGGCTGATTCGGCGGATGTGCAGGAATTGCAGGAAGAGAAATCCGTAAGCGATACAGAAAACGGACAGGAAACGGAGACAGAGACAACGCAAAGTGAAGAATCCGGACAGGAGAAAGAAGAAGTCAAGAGCGTGCAGGGGAAAATTCAGAAGATGGATTTGAACAGCATGACGATTCTGACGGACGACGGGAAAACGTATACTTTTGGAATTATGAATGTAAGGATGTATTTTGCAAAAGGAATCAAAAAGGGCGTAAAGATTACGGTGTCTTATCAGGGAGAGCTTTCGGGAGAAGAAGCGAAGGTGATTTCCGTTACGGAAAAGGAGAGGGAATAGAATGAACGTATTACTGATAGAGTATCCTAAATGCACGACGTGTAAGAAGGCAAAGAAATGGCTGGAGGAGCATGGAATCGACTATACGGACAGAAATATAAAAGAAGAGAATCCAACGGAAGAGGAAGTAAGAGAATTTCATAAAAAGAGCGGCCTGCCTCTGAAACGCTTCTTTAATACCAGCGGGATGGTTTACAGAGACATGAAGCTGAAGGACAGGCTGACGGCGATGACAGAGGAAGAACAGTATGCGCTGCTGGGGACGGACGGAATGCTTATCAAGCGTCCGCTCATCGTCGCAGAGGATTTTGTCCTTGTCGGATTCCGGGAAAAAGAATGGGAAGAGCGTCTGGTGTAGGAGGAAGAAAGAGCGATGGGTGAAAAGCTGACAAAGAGCGATGTGAAAAAGATCGAGCAGGAAATCGAACACCGGAAGCTGGTGGTTCGAAAGGAAGCGCTGGAGGCCGTAAAAGAAGCCAGAGCCCAGGGGGATTTAAGTGAGAACTTCGAATATCATGCGGCGAAAAAAGATAAAAACAGCAATGAGAGCAGAATCCGGTATCTGGAGCGCATGCTGAAAAATGCCCAGATCATCTCGGATGAATCAAAGCCTGACGAGGTGGGAATCAATGATACAATTGTAGTCTATTTTGAGGACGACGAGGAAGAGGAGACGTACCGGCTGGTTACCAGTATCCGGGGAAATTCTCTGGCGGGGCTGATCAGTACGGAATCTCCGATCGGAAAAGCCGTGCTTCATCACCGGGTCGGTGACCGGGTGGAAGTGAAAGTAAATGACAGTTATGGTTATTTTATAGAAATCCGTTCCATTACAAAGACAGGAGAAGAAGCGTCGGATCACATTCGCAGATTTTGAAAGGAAACATAAAAAGGACTGCTGTTTCGTTATTTTACAGCAGTCCTATATTTTAAATTGCAAAAGTGAAAGGCAAAAACTACCAGGGATGAAATTCTCCGTTGGAGTCCATCGCTCCGTCATCCCTTAACGTATAGGTGACGCCATTGCTGTCCGCCCAGTCTCCATTGGCGTTTTTTGTGAGGCGGACGAGCTTGCCATCGTTGCGGTAGAGGTCTACTGCCTCTCCGGTGTCGGTTCCGGGCACGCCGCTGTCGTTTCGATATTCAGGCGGGTCATAATAATACTGTGTTCCATTGCTGTCTTTTACGCCGTTTTCATAGAAAGTATAAGAGTTTCCGTTTTTATCCACCCAGTTTCCGCTGGAGTTCTGAGAAACGTAAATGGTATTTCCGGCTTCGTCGAAGAAATAACGTTCTTCCTCTTTCGAAGAGCTTCCGGAATCCGGATTTCCCTGACTCTCGCTTTGTGGTTCGGTCTGTTTCTGAGTTTCGGTCTGGCGTTCCGTTTGCTTTTCGGTCTGCGGTTCGGTCTGTTTCTGGGTTTCCGTCTGCTTCTCTGTCTGCTTTTCTGTGACAGGCTGCTTTGGGGTTTCTGTCTGTGACTCGCTCTGTGTTTCCTTTTCCGGATTTTTCGGTTTGCATCCGTACAGAGTGGACATACAGAGAAGGCCGATGCAGGTCATTGCAAGAAGTTTTTTATGATTTTTCATTCGGTATCCCTCCATTGTTCAGGTTGACTGATACATGTTCATTTTAACGGATTTTGTGGAATGTGTCAATTGTGTTACGGATTATTAATGAAATGTTAAGAAGGCGGCATTACTGTTCTGGTCAGGACTTTGCACTCGCTGCAAAGTCCGTGAGAAAGTGATTCAGGTGTGAGCAAATCCCATTCGCGAAGCGAATTTTAAATGGATTTGCGAATGTTACTGTGAACAACGTGATCAGTAACGAGGCGGCGATCAGGAAGGGGGAGAAAGATGCTGTATGATAAGGATATACGTGAGCCGCTGTTTGAGTTTCTGGAAGAGCGGTTTTGGAAGATACGGATTCTGGAGGAAAAGCAGATGGGAAGGTCGCGGGCGGACATTGTGATGGTTCTTCCGGAAATCCTGGTTGGAATCGAGATCAAAAGCGATGCCGATACTTACACGCGTTTAAGCAGACAGGTCAGAGATTACGATCAGTATTTCGATCAGAACTATATCGTGGCAGGGGCAAGCCACGGACTGCATGTGAAAGAACATGTGCCCGGCTGGTGGGGGATCATCACGGTCGAGCAGGTGGGCGAGCAGGTGGATTTTTATGTATTGCGGAAGGCAGAGAAAAATCCGGGAAGAAATCTGAAGAGGAAGCTGTCGATTCTGTGGCGTGCGGAGCTGGCGCATATTCAGGAAAGAAATAAAATGCCGAAATACAGAAACAAGAGTAAGGATTTTGTGATTGGGAAAATTCTGGAGCGCGTGCCAGGGAAGCTTCTGGATGCGCAGATTAGTGAAGAACTGTTCGAGAGGGATTATACTCTGGGAAAAGAAACCGTACGCGCCTGCCGGAAAAACGGTTGCACCATTTGAATAAATGTGTTAATATCTTCCTTGTGAATACAAATGTATTTGAAGAGCGCACAAACGGAGAGGTACTATGTCAAAAAAGAACGAATATTTTGTTGTGAAACAGAAGGCTGTGCCCGAAGTATTGCAGAAGGTAGTTGAGGCGAAACGGCTGCTGGAGTCTGAAAAAGCTGTGACAGTACAGGAAGCGGCAGATCAGGTAGGAATCAGCAGGAGCTCCTTTTATAAATATAAGGATGATATTTTTCCGTTTCGTGATAATGAAAAGGGAAAGACGATCACTTTCGTCATTCAGATGAATGATGAACCAGGACTGCTTTCCGATGTTCTTCATGTGGTTGCGGATTATAACGCCAACATTTTGACGATTCACCAGAGCGTCCCGATCAATGGAGTGGCTTCGCTTACTTTAAGCGTGGATATTTTGCCGACCACCGGGGAGGTTTCGCGGATGATCGAAGAGATTGAGAAAAAAGAGGGCGTTATGTACCTGAAAATAATGGCCAGAGAATAAATGGCAGAAAGGAAGAAAGAGAAAATGATACAGATAGCGGTATTAGGATATGGAACAGTAGGAAGCGGCGTGGTGGAGGTTATCAACACGAATCATGCCAGCATCAATAAAAAGGCGGGCGACGAGATCAATATCAAGTATGTCCTTGATTTGAGAGATTTTCCGGGGGATCCGATTCAGGAGAAAGTTGTCCATGATTTTGATATCATCTTAAATGACCCGGAGGTTAAGATTATTGCGGAGGTTATGGGAGGCGTGGAGCCTGCATACACCTTTACAAAGAAAGCGCTCCTCGCGGGAAAGAGCGTGTGTACTTCGAATAAGGAGCTGGTGGCGAGACACGGGGCAGAGCTTTTACAGATTGCCCGCGATAAGAATATCAATTACCTCTTTGAAGCAAGCTGCGGCGGCGGAATTCCGATTATCCGTCCGTTAAATTCTTCTCTGACAGCGGATGAGATTGATGAAATCACCGGCATCTTAAACGGAACGACAAACTATATCCTCACAGAGATGTTCGATAAAGGTTCCGATTTTGAGGATGTTTTGAAAGAAGCACAGGAAAAAGGTTATGCGGAGAGAAATCCTGAGGCGGATATAGAAGGGTATGACGCATGCAGAAAGATTGCCATTTTGTCCTCTCTTGCGCTGGGGCAGCAGGTAGATTTCCAGGATATTTATACAGAAGGAATTACAGGAATCACAGCGACAGATATTAAATATGTAAAAGCGATGGGTAAGACTGTGAAGCTGCTGGCATACAGCCGGAAAATGGAGGAAGGCTTTTATGCTATGGTTGCTCCGGAAATTGTGGGTCCGGATGACCCGCTGTACAGTGTGAGCGGCGTGTTCAATGCCATTTTCGTACATGGAAATGTGCTGGGTGACGCTATGTTTTATGGAAGCGGAGCAGGAAAGCTCCCGACGGCGAGCGCAGTCGTTGCGGATATCATTGATGAGGCGAAACACCTGAACAGAACCATTATGTCCTTCTGGAGCAGCAATAAACTGGAGCTGACGGATATGAGCAATTCCAAAAAGAAATTCTTTGTCCGCGTAAAAGGAAATCCGGAGACAGACCTGGAGAATGTACAGGAGGTTTTTGGTACGGTTCAGCCGATGACGCTTCCGGGCGTGGAGGGTGAATTTGGATTTACGACGGAAGTGATGTCCGAGGCGGCATATGAAGAAAAATCGAAAAAGTATGGAGATGTCATCAACAGAATCCGTATGAGATAAATATGGAGGCAGATTATGAAATATGTGGTAATACTGGGTGATGGAATGGCGGATGAGCCAATCGGGAGCCTGGGAAATAAAACGCCGTTGGAGAAAGCGGCGACTCCGGTGATGGACGCTTTGGCAGCAGAGTCTGAGATCGGTCTGGTACACACGATTCCGGAGGGGATGAAGCCGGGAAGCGACACGGCGAATCTTTCCGTCATGGGGTATGATCCGAAGGTGTATTACACGGGGCGCTCTCCTCTGGAGGCTTTAAGCATAGGAGTTCCTATGAAAGATACGGATGTGGCGCTGCGGTGTAACATCGTCACCGTTTCCGAGGAGGAACCGTATGAGGAAAAGACGATCATTGACCACAGTTCCGGAGAAATCAGCACGAAGGAAGCGGCTGTGCTTCTGGAGGCTGTAAAAAAGGAGCTGGAAAACGATATTTATAAATTTTATGTGGGAACAAGCTACAGGCACTGTCTGATCTGGGAGAAAGGGCAGGTGGTAGAGCTTACGCCGCCTCATGATGTACTGGGCAGGGTCATCGGACAATATCTCCCCGCAGATGAGGCGCTGCGCAGAATGCAGAAAAAGAGCTATGAAATCCTGGCGAACCATCCGATCAATCTGGCACGTAAGGCACAGGGGAAAAATCCGGCGAACAGCCTCTGGTTTTGGGGAGCGGGTACAAAGCCCATCCTTACTTCCTTCGAGAAAAAGAATCATAAGAAAGGCGTTATGATTTCAGCCGTGGATTTGCTCAAAGGCATTGCGGTGGGAGCGGGCATGGATAATATTTGCGTGGAAGGCGCAAACGGCGGACTGGACACGAACTATGAAGGAAAAGCGCAGGCAGCGGTAGACGCGCTCGTGAAAAAAGGGTATGATTTCGCGTATGTTCATGTGGAAGCGCCGGATGAAATGGGACATCAGGGCAGCATTGAACGGAAGATAAAAGCCATTGAAAATCTGGACGGCAGGGTCATCCGCCTGGTCAAAGAGGGACTGGATGCCTCA
This sequence comes from uncultured Lachnospiraceae bacterium, assembly GCA_937965795.1. Taxonomy (GTDB): domain Bacteria; phylum Bacillota; class Clostridia; order Lachnospirales; family Lachnospiraceae; genus Hominisplanchenecus_A. The sequence goes on from CALCMD010000079.1 coordinate 16,375, forward strand.
GGAGAAGATTACCGTATGCTGGTGCTTCCGGATCATCCGACACCGATCAGGGTGCGGACACATACAAGCGCTCCAGTGCCATACCTCCTTTATGACAGCAGAAAGAAGCAGCAAAATACCTGGAAATATAATGAAAGGGAAGCCGGAGAGAGCGGAAATTATATTGCCCAGGGGCATAAAATCATGGATTATTTATTTGAAGTATAAGAAACGGGTAAAAGGCATAAAAACAGCTTACGTGTTTCAGGCCGGCAGATGCGGCCAAAATACGTAAGCTGAAAATATGTGCATTAAATTTCTCCAAGAAGATTACGATAGAACTGAATGGAAGTCATTCCCATGTATGGCATCAGCCAGAACATTCCAAGAAAGCAGGTCAGGGCTGACAGAAGAATCAGACCCAGAAAACTGATGTCCAGATAAAAAAGGCGGATTTTATGGCCTTTCATGAGATGACGGCTTTCACGCATAAGCTGTATCACGCCTTTTTCCGGCGCGTCCAGATATAAGCAGTAGACCTGAGAATAGGACAGTAAGAGACAGAAGGCAAGAATACATCCGCCCAGAAGAACAAGAATGCCGATCACAGTGACAGGCAGGAAATTTGCCAATACGCCAAATATCAGAAGCAGAATTCCCGGAAGGACACACGCGGCGGCGATCAGTTCGGTCAGAATTACCAGAAGAATGACGCGGTCCGGCTGATGGGAGAAGCCATATGCCAGGTCGCCCAGAAGGGCATTTTGTCCGCGGCTGATGTTCAGCAGCATTTTGATGTATCCGGTGGTAAAGATGGTGAGCAGCAGGCTTACGATAACCGTGCAGATCAGATAAAGCACAAAGGTAAAGATGCTGTTTCCGGCAAAGGCGACTTCTAATAACAGGGAAACGATAAGAGAAGTTCCGGATATCAGACAAAGAGCGCCGATCAGCAGACCATAATGTCCGGTTAAACGTTCTTTTGCCATGTCTTTTAATTCAGTCGATGATTTTTTCATTGTATACACCCAATCTTTCAAATTTTACAAGTAGAGTAAGTATAGCACAGGAGTGGTAGAAAAAGCAACTGACCGGAGCGTTTTTTGCGCCGGGGAAGTACGGGAGGAATTTTATGGAATGGGAAGAAAGAGAGCGGAAAAGCCTTTATGTCATGGGATGGCTGCTGCTGCTTTTAGCGGCGGCATATCTGGCTTTGTCAAAGCTGACGGGAATCCGGCTCAGCCGCCTGACGCTGCCGTGTATTTTTCATGACCTTACCGGATGGTATTGTCCCGGATGCGGCGGAACGAGAGCCTTGCGTCTGCTCCTGGGGGGAGACGTCCTGAAATCGCTGTATTATCATCCTTTCGTGGTTTATGGAGCGGCGCTCTATGTTTGGTTTATGGTATCGAACAGCATCGAGTATATCAGCCGGGGAAGACTTCGGATAGGTATGCGTTACCGAAAATGGTATGTAATTGTGGGCGCTGCGGTGATTGTTTTGAACTTTGTCATAAAAAACGGAGTAATGCTCATCTGGCATTACTCCATGATTCCATAATCCTATAAGGCGTCATCATAAGGGTAATCGGGAAACGAAAAATTCTGTCCGTTGTCGGAATTCTCTGCATTGCTGCCATTCAGGGCGTCACCTGTGTAGTATTCCATATAATCGTGGAACTGTCTCTGTAAATCGCCGCTCAACGTGTAAGACGCCAGGGCGGCGATCGTCAGAAGAACCGTAAGGGCAAGACCAATGACTGAGAGGATCAGTCCGGACTTTGCACGTCCGTGCATCGGCTGCCTGGACGTTTTGGACAGGATGGCGAAAAGGATGCCGAGTCCCCCCAGAGGAATACTGATGTAACAGCAGCAGCATAATACCAGTGAGAGAACCCCCATGACCAGAGCGGCAGAAGCGAAGCCGCTTGGTGCGGGAGAGGGCGGCGCCCCTTTTTGGTCGTCGAGATGAAAAGCATCATATTGATAAGGGCCGCCGTAATCATTGGCGGAAGTATTCGGTTCGTCCGGCTGATTGTTGTTCTCGTAATCCATAGGTTCTCCTTTGCCTGAAATGAAGTTATTGTACTGAATATAATAGCATAGACAAAAATGAAACTCAAGTGTTATACTGTTTTACTGAAAGTTATTGTAACAGTTCAGCCCAGGACTTTGCACCTGCTGCAAAGTCCGTGAGAATACGTAAAGGCTGAACTGTTACAAGCTATTTGAAAATAAGAAGGAGTGTATATGGATATTAATAAAAGCCTTGCAAAAGAGTTTGCCGTCCAGTTATGGCAGATAGAAGCGACCGTGAAATTGATTGATGAAGGAAACACGATTCCTTTCATTGCCAGATACCGGAAAGAGGCCACGGGAGCATTAAACGATGAAGTATTAAGAAAGCTGTATGAGCGATTGAATTATCTGAGAAATCTGGAGGAAAAGAAAGCGCAGGTCATCGCTGCGATTGAAGAGCAGGGAAAGCTGACAGAAGAACTGAGAAAGCAGATTCAGGCGGCAGAGGCGTTGGTGGTCGTGGAAGATCTGTATCGTCCATATCGTCCGAAAAGAAGAACCAGGGCGATGATCGCAAAGGAAAAAGGACTGGAACCCCTCGCAAATATCATTCGGCTTCAAATGATAAACCACTCTGTGGAGGAAGAAGCGAAAGCATTTCTTGACGGGGAAAAGGGGGTACATACGGCAGAGGAAGCCCTGGCGGGGGCGATGGATATTCTGGCAGAAGCGGTTTCTGACGAACCTTCCTACCGGATGCGCATCCGGAGCATGACGATGAAAGAAGGAAAAATCGTATCGGCGGCGAAAGACAGGGAAGCGCAGTCTGTCTATGAAATGTACTATGACTATGAGGAAACCATTTCAAGGGCGGCGGGGCACCGGACGCTGGCGTTGAACCGGGGGGAGAAAGAAAAGTTTTTGACGGTGAAGGTGGAAGCGCCCCAGGAAAAGATTTTACAGTATCTGGAACGTCAGATGATTACCAGAGAAAACCCGTATACGGCGCCCATTCTGAAAGCCGCCGTGGAGGACAGTTATAAACGTCTGATCGCACCGGCAATCGAACGTGAAATTCGAAATGATATGACAGAGAAGGCAGAAGAAGGAGCGATTTCCGTCTTTGGAAAAAATCTGGAGCAGCTTCTGATGCAGCCGCCAATCGAGGGAAAAACCGTTCTCGGCTGGGACCCGGCGTTTCGTACCGGATGTAAGCTGGCTGTGGTGGATGCGACCGGAAAGGTGCTTGACACGAAGGTGATTTATCCGACAGCGCCGACCAATGAGACGAAAATCCGCGCGGCGAAGGAAACGGTAAAGAGACTGATTCGGAAATATGGAATTACGTTGATCTCGCTGGGGAACGGAACGGCGTCCAGAGAGTCCGAGCAGATTATTGTGGAACTTTTGGGAGAAATGAAAGAACCGGTGCAGTATGTAATCGTTAATGAAGCGGGGGCGTCCGTTTATTCAGCGAGCAAACTGGCGACGGAAGAATTTCCGGATTTTGATGTGGCGCAGAGAAGTGCGGTATCCATTGCCAGACGTATTCAGGACCCGCTTGCCGAGCTGGTGAAGATCGATCCGAAGTCGATCGGCGTAGGGCAGTATCAGCACGACATGAATCAGAAAAAGCTGGGGGAGACACTGGGCGGTGTGGTAGAGGACTGCGTAAATAAAGTGGGCGTGGACTTAAATACGGCTTCTGCCTCCCTGATGGAGTACATTTCCGGCATATCAAAAGCGATTGCCAAAAATATCGTGGCATACCGGGAGGAAAACGGACGTTTTACCAACCGCAGGCAGCTTCTGAAGGTGGCCAAGCTGGGGCCGAAAGCATTCGAACAGTGTGCCGGATTCATGCGCATCCAGGGCGGGCAGAACCCGCTGGATTCCACCAGCGTCCATCCGGAGAGCTATGAGGCGGCGGAGCTTCTGCTTAAAAAGCTTGGATACGCCACGGAGGACCTGAAAGGGGAGAAGCTGAACGGAATCTCAAAAAAAATCCGTGACAATAAAAAAATGGCCGGGGAGCTTGGAATCGGTGAGATGACCCTGCGCGACATCGTAAAAGAGCTGGAAAAGCCGGGACGCGACCCCAGAGAGGAAATGCCAAAGCCTATCCTGCGCAGCGATGTGCTGGATATGAAAGATCTGACGCCGGGCATGGCGTTAAAGGGAACCGTGCGGAATGTCATTGATTTTGGAGCGTTTGTGGACATTGGCGTTCATCAGGACGGCCTGGTACACATCTCGGAGCTGACGGATAAAAAGTTCGTGAAGCATCCCCTGGAGGTCGTGAGCGTGGGAGACATTGTAGATGTGAAGGTGCTGAGCGTGGATGTGAAGAAAAAGCGTATCGCCCTGACGATGGTAAATGTTAAAATTTAAAGCAAATGAAGGAATAAAAATCCTTTGTTTGCTTTATTTTTTTTGCACCAAAAGAGAAATCGCAGAAAAAAATGAAGCCAAAACTGTACAAATTTTGCGCCGGATTTCGGCACCAGGGGAAAAGGATGGGGTGAAAGGATGGACGACAGGATGCTGCTATCGAACAAGACAAAGTTTTTTAAACTTGCAGATATGGTGTTGCAGGAGCATCTGCCGGAAAAGTATGAACTGTTCAAACATATCAAAATGAAAGATATGGAATACAGGCAGTCCAGAAAATATGGCGGATGGTATGAATTGCAGTTCAGGCTGGGAGAAGACCTTGCAACCTGTGATCTGAGGATTTTTTGCAAAGAGCCATGCTTCCGTGTCCGGTATGGGCCAGAGTTTATGGGAAGCGGCTATAAATATGACAAGATCTTTGTACTGGCACAAAAGCAGCTTGAAGAGCTGGGAATGGTAAAAAAGGAAATAGAAGCAGCCAGCTAAAAACGTGCCGGATTCCGGCACCAGGGGATAAGAAAGGATAAGGAATATGAGAAAAGGAACCATTTTTGCAGTATGGAATTTAAAAGGCGGAGTCGGAAAGACCACGACAACCATTAACCTGGCGTATGACTGGGCAGAGCTTGGGGGAAGGGTTCTGGTCATCGACCTGGACCCGCAGGTGAACACCACGCCGATTTTTACGAAAGCGAACGAACTCGGATGCACAGTCCTGGACATCCTGGAAACATCGGAAAGGGCGGGGAGGGCAGCCTGCCGTACAAAGTATAAGAACATTGACATCATTAAAGGGAGCGCTTCCCTGTGGGAAGGCTACCAGGAGGACGCGCTGGAAAGGGGGCTGCGGGACGTCCGGCAGGATTATGACGCCATAGTTATCGACTGCCAGCCCTCCTGCGGTTCCCTTGTAAGGAACGCACTCTATGCCGCAGATGTTATCCTGACGCCGGTGGTCCTTGACCGTTTTTGTCTGGACAACCTGCATACGGTAAGCGACATTATTTCGGATATTGAAAGTGACAAAGAAAAGGAGGTCGGCTGGAAGGTTTTTGCGAACAAAGTAAGGAACATATGCTCGCAGAAAGATATTTATACAGACCTCACGGAAAGGAGCGATTATCCATTTTTAGATACGTGCATCAGTGACCGGGCGGCTGTCCCGAACTCACTGGCGCTCCGGAAACCGTTGAGGAGACATGCGAAGAACAATGCAGCAACCACAGATTTTGAGGCATTGAGCCGGGAAATATGGGAGGTGCTGTGATGGCCGATTTCAACACGCTGTTTGCAGGCAGGGAGAGGGCGAACAGGGATGTAACAAATGAAAGGGTGAAGATCACCTACCTGCACTACCAGAAGCTGGCGGAAAGCCCGCTCCAGTACCGGAAGTATGACAGGAAGGCGCTGGAGGATATGGCGGACATCATTGCGGCGGACGGGATGGTGCTCCAGAACCTGGTGGTGCGCAGGATCGACGCGGACCAGTACGAAATCATAGCCGGGCACAAGCGCAGGGCGGCATCGCGTATCCTGGTGGAAGAGAGGGGGCTTGAAAAATATGCGTTCCTCCCATGCGTCATCCGGAAAGAAGATGACGTCCACACGAGGTTTTCCGTGGTGAGCACTAATGTACGCCCGCCCCAGACACCTTATGAAACGCTCCATGAGATAGAAGAGATGCGGAAACTCCTGCTGGAGCATCCGGACGCTTTCCCGGATATGAAAGGCGGGAGGATGGTAGAGCGCCTGGCAGAGCAGCTCCATATGTCCCGCAGCACAGTGTCGGAATACCGGGCGATTTCGAACAACCTGGGTGAAAAAGGGATGGAAGCATTTAAGGATGGACGCCTGGAGAAAAGCGCGGCGGTAGCGCTTGCCGGGCTGCCGGATGAAGAGCAGGAGCGGCTGATCGAGGAGGGGAAACTGACACATAAAGAAATCCATACATACAAGCAGGAAAAGAAAGCATCCGGGCAGAAACGGATTCGGGAAACGGAGAAACCCCATGCAGACTGCCAGGAAGAGAGCAGTATAGAACATGTTCCAGGGCAGCCGCATTTACAGCAGCCGGAACTGGAGCCAATGGAAAACGATGCGGAAAGGGAAGCATTTGTTGACGGTTACCAGAATTGGAAAATCTGGATTGACACGGAGGAAACCGGGGAGCGGTATTACCGGTATGACCTTCCGGATGGGAGCAGCCTTGTTGTAAAGGTTTATTTCCATAAATGTTTCGATTACGCAATGGACAAGCCCTTGCAGGAGCGTTACAGGGAAGGATGGGGAGCGGAAGAATATTATATCCTGGAAAAAGGGGAATATTTCAGGGACTGCAAGACCAGCAGGAGCGCCCTGGCCGAACATCTCAAGCGGATGCAGAAATAGTGGGAAAAGGCGCGGCGTGCCAGAATCCGGCACGGGCGCTGCCACAGAAAGGCAGGTGATGCGAAATAAATGAAGAGACAGAAATATTACAGGGGCCAGGTTTATTATATTGATTCAGAAGGAGGCGGTTACACCGGGTGTGAACAGGGCGGAGAAAGGCCGGCAGTCATTGTAAGCAATGATGTAGGGAATGGGTACTCAAGCATTGTTGAAGTCGTGTTCCTCAGTACGAAAAAAAAGAAACCGTTACCGACCCATGTAGAAATCAATTCCGCAAAGCGCCCGTCTATTGCGTTGTGCGAGCAGATCCAGACAGTCAGCCAGGAGAGGATTGGGAGCTACATAAGTGAAGTCACACAATCGGAACTGCAAAGAATAGAGAAGGCGCTCCTGATAAGCCTGGACATTTCAACGGATGAGAGGAGGACAAAATGAAACTGATAAAAGTTACGACAGACTTGCAAATAAGCGTCCACGAGTTCCCGCAAGGGACATATTGGGAGCAGAACAGGAAGCTTAAGGAACTGATCGGCGGTGGGTGCAGCAGTTATGAAACCGTGAAACCGAGGCGTCTTTACACAGAGCTTCACCATGTCCCGTACGCAACCAGAATTCCCGGAGAGTGCGTAAGCATGCTGGTGGATGAAGAGGGGTGGATGAAAGACCGGCCGGTGGCAAACCTGGCTGCCAGTCACCTTTACGAATCAGACATACATGGCTGCCTGATTGTCGGGAATGTCCTGTTTGTTGGTGGAAGGGATACGGGCGAAGGAGTGGATTCCTGCGGTCTGGAAGAATCTGTCTTTCAAACCCTGTACGGACAGCTGGAAGGCCTGGTACAGGCCATAAAAGGGCCGGTGGAGGGCAAATGCGTAGAAATAGAGGGGCCTGTGCAAAAAGGAAGGAAGATATAAAAGGTAAATGACCAGGATGGACTTTATACAGCATGAGGGGTAAAACCGCAAAAAAGAGGACACAGACAGAAAATATACTGCCTCCCGGTTTCAGCCGTGGCAGCAAAAGCAGGGGGCAGACTGTGCCGGATTCCGGCACAATATCCTTTTAGCGGCGGGCGCTGTATGCACCTGCCGCACCCTGAAGAATAGGAGGAAACGGAATGAAAATATATATATCCGGCGACACAGGCGCTGAAGATTATGTGGAGCGTTTCATGGAAGCAGAAGAAACCCTGTCCAGGAAGGGCGATACTGTCCTGAACATGGCGGCAATGGAGATCCTTTATCCCGAACTGGTGCAGGAGGAGTGCATGGCGCTGAATTTTGGGCTTATCGACATCTGCGATGCTGTTTACATGCTGGGAGGCTGGGATGAGAGCGGGCAGTCCATGCGGGAATTCTGCTATGCTTTCGCCAGGGACAAGCTGATCAAAGGGGACGTTGTGGGGCATAGGAGGCACACAGCGGTAAAAAGAGGGGAAAGGCAGGAGAAAAGGAGGACAGGAAGGATGGGTGCAGGAAAGATCGATATCGGCGATGCGGCCAGCATATTCGCGCCGTCCGCCGAGTATACGGGGAGGGAAGTCATGGAACTGTTAAGACGTCTCCTCATGGCAGAACAGCAGGAGACAGCATTCGGGGCGTATGGAAGCTTCGTCCTCTGCCATTCGTGCGCGTACGCACAGCATCTGCTTGGCGGAGGCATGCAGTGCCGGAACCTGCAAGGGCTGGCCTGTGAAGTGGGGGAAAATGACGGGTGCAGCCACGGGAAAAGCATGGCATAGGGAAAGGAGTTCCCCGAAATCACGGCGGCAGGAAGGACGGGGGAAATAACCGGGAGGTGATGCTGGATGAGGAAAGTATTAAAAATTTTATTCAGCCGGTTTGATGGCGAGAGATGCCCGTATTGTGGAAGCACCAATACCTCTTATAATGAATACCACCATGATTTTGTATGCCATAATTGCGGGAAATATTTTTCGTGAGCCGGGCAGGCCGTGCCGGAATCCGGCACAGGATATTTTCCAGCCATCCTGGAAGAAAGGCAGGATACATGATGGGAAGAACAGAGACTGTAACCAGGCCATCCACAGAGAGGGCGATGACAACGGAGAAAGCACGGCAAATCTTAAAGGACAGGGACCGGATGCTTGAGGGGATACACCATAAGATGATGCTGCTATATGAAGAGCTGGAAGGGCTGGAAGGGGACGGCGGCCTGCTGGAAGCCGCCGCAATGCCGGGAAGGGCGGCAGAAGGGCTCCCGAAAGGGGGCGGACGGCACACGGACAACCTGGACGTCCTGGAGAGGTATTACAGGCAGATTGAGGGACGGGCGGAGGAAATACGCATACAGATGTGGCGGCTCTCTGAGGAAGCGGAGGATATCCGGCGCCTGTGGAGCTGCTTCTTTGCCCTGCGGGAACCCTATTATGGGATCTTATATGAACTGTATGTAAAAAAAGAGCTGTACGCAGCCGTGGAAGCGTCTTACGGTTACAGCCACAGCGTGTTTGAAAACAGAAGGAAAGAGGGGCTTGGGATGCTGGTGGAAATGTGGGGCAGCCGGATGGGCATCCTGGAACTCCGAGAGATGGCTTCCCAAAAGGGGAAAGGAAGAGAGACGCGGGGACATGGGAAAAAAGGCTGCACGGGGCAGATGGAACTGCCGCTGGATGAGATGCGGGGATAGCAGGAAAGAAGACGGCAAATGAACAAAGTAGAACTGATGGGGCGCCTGACCAGGGACCCGGAGGTAAGGTACTCCCAGGATGGGAACAATACCTGCGTGGCGAGGTATACGCTGGCGGTAAAGAGGCGCTTTATGCGGAATGGGGAAGAGGACGCCGATTTTATAAGATGTATTGCACTTGGGAAAAAGGGTGAGTTCGCCGAAAAATACCTGAAGCGGGGAACGAAGATCGTGGTGGTCGGGAGGCTCCAGTCAGGGCGTTATGACAAGGATGGGCAGACGCATTTCACGACGGACGTGGTTGTGGAGGAACACTATTTCTGCGGGAGCTCCGCTGCGGAGGACAGGGCGGAGGACAACCCGGATAACGGTGGGCAGGGGTTCATGGAGATACCGGATGACCTTGACAATGAAATGCCGTTCCGGTGAAGTACCGTGGGGCGGCACGGCCATCTTCACGGTTTCATGGAAACCAGGAAAGGAGGGGACGGAAGAAATGGGTACATACAAAGACATGGCAGAGGAGTTCTGCGAACTGGAGGGATTGGGGCACAGCCCTGGCGATGCCTGGAAGATGATGGAGCTTTCCAGGCTTGACCGGATTGCCGATGCGCTGGAGGGAATCAAAAGCAGCCTGCCGGAGATCTCCGTGTCACTGGATAGCCTGGAGAAGGATTTGAACGGCTGCCTTTCCAGAAGTGGGAAGGGCCAGTTCCTGTGCATCACAGGCAATATCAGCACGTATTAGAATATTCAGCGGGTACGCAGATACCTGCTGGTAAAGTTAATGAAAGAGAGGAGGAAGCCAAAATGCAGAGGCTGAGCTTGGA
>CALCMD010000080.1 GCA_937965795.1 uncultured Lachnospiraceae bacterium
TTCTTAGGAGTTAGTTTTCGAATTCCCTGCCCCCGTTTGCGTGAGATACGTTTCCCCCGACCTGCGTACGGAATGAACGCAATCTCCCCGTTAAACCGTGATTTGCGAAAGGCATACATAAGTTGAAAATTTTTGAAAAATACTATTGACAAAGAAAATTCCTAGTGCTATCTTATGTACATAGATGTTAGCACTCGACTTCAAGGAGTGCTAATAAAAAGGGAGGAGGATTTGAAGATGCAGTTAGATGACAGAAAGACAAAAATTTTGTATGCGATCATCAAAACGTATCTGGAAACAGGGGAACCGGTGGGTTCCAGAACGATTTCAAAGTATGCAGATTTGAATCTGAGTTCCGCAACCATTCGAAATGAGATGTCAGATCTGGAGGAGATGGGATATATTTTACAGCCGCATACTTCGGCGGGACGGATTCCTTCTGACAAAGGCTATCGCTTTTATGTAGATCAGATGATGGAGGATAAGGAGCGGGAAGTTACCGAGATGAAAGAGCTGATGATTCAGAAGCAGGATAAGATGGATCAGATTCTGAAACAGATGGCAAAGGTTCTGGCAAACAATACCAACTATGCGACGATGATTACCTCTCCGCAGTACCATCGGACGAAGCTGAAATTCATTCAGTTATCGGTCATTAATGAAAAGCAGATGCTGGCAGTCGTAGTCACAGAAGGCAATGTGGTGAAAAACAAAATGATCCACATGGAGCATCAGCTTGATAACGAGACGGTTTTGAAGCTGAATATTCTTCTGAATACAAGTCTGAACGGACTTACGATGGAGCAGATTAATCTGGGAACGATCGCAAAGCTCAAAGAGCAGGCGGGTATCCACAGCGAAGTGGTAAACAGTGTCCTGGATGCAGTAGCAGAAGCGATACAGATGGATGATGAAGACCTGGAGATTTACACCAGCGGCGCAACAAACATTTTCCGGTATCCGGAGCTGAGCGACAGCGCGAGGGCAAGCGAGCTGATCAGTGCTTTCGAGGAAAAGAAGCAGCTTGCGAATCTGGTGGCAGAGACGATGAATTCGGATGAAAATACGCAGATTCAGGTATATATCGGAAATGAATTACCAGTACAGACTATGAAAGATTGCAGCGTGGTAAGAGCAACCTATGAATTAGGAGGCGGAATGAAGGGAACGATAGGGATTATCGGACCGAAGCGCATGGATTATGACAAAGTCGTATCCGTTCTAAAGACTCTTACGACACAGCTTGATATGATGTTTGAAGATGATGAGAAAGAAAGGCGGTAGAGAGCGTGGAAGAAGAAAAGCTGGAAAAAGAATTAGAAGAAACGACAGCGTCTGAGGGGACAGCCGGAGAGGAAGAAGAAACCACGGAAACTGTGGAAGAGGCAGAAACCGCGGAAGTACCGGAAGGGAAAGCAGAGAAGCCGGCGGAAGACGGTCCGGGAGAGAAGAAAGGTTTCTTCAAAAAGAAGGATAAGAAAGATAAAAAGGACGAAAAAATTGAGGAATTGACCGACAGGCTGAAACGTCAGATGGCAGAGTTTGATAATTTCAGGAAACGGACGGAAAAAGAGAAATCTGCAATGTATGAGATCGGCGCAAGAAGCGTCATCGAAAAAATACTGCCGGTTGTGGATAATTTTGAACGGGGGCTGTCGGGTGTGCCGGAGGAACAGAAGGAAGAGTCCTTTGTCATTGGCATGGATAAGATTTACAAACAGATACTTACTACATTAGATGAGATCGGTGTAAAACCGATTGAGGCAGTCGGAAAGGAATTCGACCCCAATTTCCATAATGCGGTGATGCATGTGGAAGACGAGGAGCTTGGCGAAAATACAGTAGCCGAGGAATTCCAGAAAGGTTATATTTATCGTGACGCCGTGGTGCGTCACAGTATGGTAAAGGTGGCTAACTGATAAAGTCAGACGCAAATAAATAAGGGAACAACAAAATTCATATATCATTCAATCTATGAGGAGGAAATTATAATGGGAAAAATTATTGGAATTGATTTAGGAACAACAAATAGCTGTGTAGCAGTCATGGAGGGCGGTAAACCGGTAGTTATCGCAAATACAGAGGGAGCAAGAACCACACCGTCCGTAGTGGCATTCACAAAGACAGGAGAAAGACTGGTTGGAGAGCCGGCAAAACGTCAGGCAGTTACAAACGCTGATAAGACGATTTCTTCTATTAAAAGACATATGGGTACGGATTACAAAGTAGATATTGACGGGAAGAAATATTCACCGCAGGAAATTTCTGCAATGATTCTTCAGAAACTGAAAGGGGACGCAGAAAACTATCTGGGTGAGAAGGTTACGGAAGCAGTGATCACAGTACCGGCATATTTTAACGACGCACAGCGTCAGGCAACGAAAGATGCCGGAAAGATTGCAGGGCTGGATGTAAAGCGTATCATCAATGAGCCGACGGCGGCAGCGCTTGCATACGGTCTGGACAATGAGAATGAGCAGAAGATCATGGTATACGATCTGGGCGGCGGTACTTTTGACGTATCCATTATCGAGATCGGCGATGGCGTGATTGAGGTACTTGCTACAGCCGGCGACAACAGACTGGGCGGCGATGATTTTGACCAGAAGATTACGAATTACATGCTGGCTGAATTCAAGAGAAATGAAGGCGTGGATTTATCAAATGATAAGATGGCGCTCCAGAGATTAAAGGAAGCGGCAGAGAAAGCGAAAAAAGAACTTTCTTCCGCAACGACCACAAACATCAACCTTCCGTTCATCACAGCAACATCAGAAGGACCGAAGCATTTTGATATGAATCTGACAAGAGCAAAATTTGATGAACTGACACACGATCTGGTGGAGAGAACAGCGACGCCTGTTATGACTGCGCTGAAAGACGCCGGGCTTACTTCCAGCGATATTTCTAAGGTACTTCTGGTCGGCGGTTCTACGCGTATTCCGGCAGTACAGGATAAGGTAAAAGCGCTGACAGGCCATGAGCCGAGCAAGAGCCTGAATCCGGATGAGTGCGTGGCGCTGGGCGCTTCCGTACAGGGAGGAAAGCTTTCTGGTGATGAAGGTGCGGGCGATATTCTTCTTCTGGATGTTACGCCGCTGTCACTGTCTATCGAAACTATGGGCGGTGTTGCGACCAGGCTGATTGAGAGAAATACCACGATTCCGACGAAGAAGAGCCAGATCTTTTCGACAGCGGCCGATAATCAGACAGCCGTAGATATTCATGTCGTTCAGGGTGAGAGACAGTTTGCAAGGGATAATAAGTCCCTCGGACAGTTCCGTCTGGATGGTATTCCGCCAGCAAGAAGAGGCGTACCTCAGATTGAAGTTACCTTTGATATTGATGCAAATGGTATTGTAAATGTATCCGCGAAGGATCTGGGAACGGGAAAAGAGCAGCATATTACCATTACTTCCGGTTCCAATATGTCCGATGCCGATATTGAAAAGGCAGTAAAAGAGGCCGCTGAGTTCGAGGCGCAGGATAAGAAGCGGAAAGAAGCAATCGACACAAGAAATGATGCGGATTCTATGGTTTTCCAGACAGAAAAGGCACTGGAAGAAGTAGGAGATAAGATCGATGCAAATGATAAGACGGCCGTAGAAGCTGATCTGGCGGCATTGAAGAAGCTGATTGAAGAATCCAATCCTGATAACATGACGGATATGCAGGTGACAGAGATCAAGGCTGCAAAGGAAAAACTCATGGAGAGCGCACAGAAGGTTTTTGCAAAGGTTTACGAGCAGGCACAGGCGGCGCAGGGTGCGGCGGCAGGTCCGGATATGGGAGCCGGCGAAGCATATCAGGCGGACGATGTCGTTGACGGAGATTACAAAGAGGTATAAGTTCTGTATTTATGCAGAAGCCAGGGGACAGATGCTTTCCCCGCAGGCCGGGTATCCGGCCTGCGGAAGAAGCGCCTGTCCCTAAAGAGCGTAAAATAGAGGATAGGTGAAGAATATGGCAGAGAGCAAAAGAGATTATTACGAGGTTCTGGGTGTTGACAGAAACGCCGATGAAGCGACGCTAAAGAAAGCATACCGAAAGTTAGCCAAGAAATATCACCCGGACACAAATCCCGGAGATGCGGAAGCAGAGAAGAAGTTTAAAGAAGCATCTGAGGCTTATGCAGTATTGAGCGATTCCGAGAAAAGAGCGCAGTATGACCAGTTCGGACATGCGGCATTCGAGCAGGGAGGAGGTCCCGGAGGATTCGGAGGCTTTGATTTCAGCGGTGATATGGGCGATATTTTCGGCGATATTTTCGGCGATCTGTTTGGCGGCGGTACGAGATCCAGAAGAACCAATAACGGCCCGATGAAAGGGGCGAATCTACGCACCAGTGTGAGGATTACTTTTGAAGAGGCGGTTTTTGGGTGTGAAAAGAAGCTGGAACTGAACCTGAAAGATGAATGTACTTCCTGCCACGGAACCGGTGCAAAGCCGGGGAGCAGCCCGGAAACCTGTTCGAAGTGCGGTGGAAAAGGCCAGGTGGTATTTACGCAGCAGTCCCTGTTCGGAACGGTCAGAAATGTACAGACCTGCCCGGAGTGCGGCGGAAGCGGAAAGGTGATTCGGGAGAAGTGCAAGATCTGTCATGGAACGGGATTCACTTCCAGCAAAAAGAAAATTGCCGTAACGATTCCGGCAGGTATTGATGACGGACAGAGCATCCGCATCCGGGAAAAAGGAGAGCCGGGGCTTAATGGCGGGCCGAGGGGAGATCTTCTGGTGGAAGTACACGTTCAGCCGCATCCGATTTTCCAGCGCCAGGATATGAATATTTACTCAACGGCGCCGATTACTTTCGCTCAGGCGGCGCTGGGCGGCGATGTGCGCATCAATACAGTAGACGGAGATGTGATCTACACAGTCAAACCCGGTACGCAGACAGATACAAAGGTACGTTTGAAAGGAAAAGGAGTTCCATCGCTGCGCAATAAATCCGTGCGGGGTGATCAGTATGTAACTCTTGTAGTCCAGGTGCCGACCAAATTAAGTGAAGAGGCGAAAGAAGCGCTGAAGAAATTCGACGCAGAGAGTGATAATTCACTGGGCTTTAAACTGAATGAAGAGAAAGCGAAGGAAAAGCCAAAGAAGAAAGGCTTTATGGATAAATTGAAAGAGACATTTGAAGATAATAATTAAGCAGAAGGCCGTGGGATGAAAAGTCCCCGGCTTTTTGCTTTGGGAAAGAAATCAGGAAAGGTAATCAAATCTTAATATTTATTAAGGGAATTAACGTTGACACCGGGGCAGGGAGGAACTAAAATATATAAGATATGAGAAAATCGGTAGTCCTATGTGTTGAATTAAGTGTAGAAAGAAAAGGGGACAGCTTATGAAGAATAAACTGATAAGAAAACTGATGATTTTTGGTCTGGTTTGCAGTACCATTGTGTCTACAGGGTCGGTCACTGTGCTGGCGGCAGGAACAGAGGCGCAGACAGAAAATACAAAAGATACGGAGGCTGAAACGAAGGTATCGGAAACAAAAGAGCCGGAAAGCGAAACAAAGGCAAAGGAGCCGGAAACAAAAGAGCCGGAGAGCGGGACAGAGGCAAAGGAGCCGGAAACAAAAGAGCCGGAGAGCGAGACAAAGGCAAAGGAGCCGGAGACGAAAGAGCCGGAGAGCGAGACGAAAGGAACGGAAACCCCAGGGGCTGTGGAACAGCTTCTGGATCAGCCGGGGCAGACAGAGAGAAGAGCGGAAGCGGCCGCCTTGCAGATTAGCGGCACGGAAGGGGAGGACTATACGCTTGATGAGGCCAGCGGAGTGATTACCATTAAGAGCAGTAAGCCTGTAAAAATCAGCGGAGAGCCGGGCACGGAATATGCGGGACGTATCATCATTGAGGCGGAAGCGGCAAACCTTACGCTGGAAAATGTATGTTTAAAAGGCACAGCCGGAGCAGTTCTGACGCTCAGGGAAGGAAAAAAGCTGAGTCTGACGGTAACGGGCGGAAACGAGCTGAAGACAGAAGGAGACGATACCCCTGCGGTCAGACTTGAGAAAGAGACGGAGCTTACGATAGGAGGAGAAGGGAAGCTGACACTTGGCGGAAAAGGGACGGGAAAGGATATTTCCATGTCCAGAGGGGATAGAAAAGAGCCTGAAACGGATGAGAATGGGAAAGATAAGGAAGTAAAAAAAGATGTACCTGCGACTCTGAAAATTAAAGAAGGAACGATTACGGCGAAAAACGGAATTTCCGTGACGGGAGACGAGGAGCAGGCGGTATCCGTTCAGATTTCCGGCGGAAGCGTCGACTTAAAAGTTTCCGCTTCAGAGAGAGAAAAAATCAAAATCACAGCAGATGGGACAGAAAAAGTTTACAGGACAAAACTGACGCTGGAAAAGGCAGATGAACAGGTAGAAAGCCTGACGGTGAAATTGGATGGCATGTCTTATACATATGGGAACAAAGGTATTTATACGAATGACGAGAAACAGATATTCCTGTATCTTCCGGCAAAACAGACAGTTGTGGAGGTAAACGGGGCGGAATATAGCGGGGCAGTGAAGGAAGATGACCAGGCGGAATTAAAGGCAAAAGGGATTACCGTTGATCCGGTCATAATTCCAACAGCAGATTATGGGTATCTTCAGAATGAAGTAAATAACATACCGGTGTCTATCAGAAACTATTCGGAAAAGGAAAAAACGGTAAGCGTGGGGATTACCGGAGAGCAGAAGGGAAAATTTCTGCTCATGACTTATGGAAATATAAAGGTTCCGGGAAGAACAGGCGTACTGGCGGGTGAAAGCAAAGAAATTAAAATCCAGCCGATGCCGGGTTTGGATGCCGGAGAGTATAAAGCAGTGTTAGAGGTTACGGATGAAGAGGGAAATAAGACCTCTGCCGAGGTATCTTTTACCGTAAAAAAGATCAAGCTTACCGTTGATGCAAAGATTGATGAAAAAATTTATGACGGCACAAAAAAAGCTACGGGTACGGTTACTCTGGGAGGGGCGGACATTGCCGGTCAGATGGAGATTGATCAGAACCGGGTGACCTTTACTTTTAACAGTGCGAATGTGGCAACGGCAAAAACCGTAACGGTTGCAAATCTGGCATTTGTAAAAGAAGAGTTTGCAAAGAATTATGAGCTTCCCGAAAAGGTAGAAGTAGCGGCAAAGATAAAAAAGGCGCCGAATCCACATACAAAAGAAGAGTTAAAGGCGCCAAGTGTCACGACGGTCTATAACAGCGCCAGAAAGGCATGGCTGCCGCAGCTTACGACTTATAAAGGACAGGAGTATCTTTTTATTAAAGGGCTTCAAACGTCCCTGTATACAAAGAATAAAGAGAGTGAAAACTGGAGATTCGGAAAAAAGAACACGGTGGAAAACAGACTGATCAATCTGAAAGGAACGGGGCTGGAGGCCGGGCAGACCTATACGGTATGGACCAGATTTGCCGGAGATTCCAATCATGAGCCGAGTGACGGAGAAGTGCTGGCTTACAGCACCTTTTATGTCAATCAGAATGGGAATGGGGCGACGGATGCCAATGGAAATAAAATTACAGGATTGACAGAGGGTACTACTTACAAGACGGGTTCCAGGCTTGCTTTTGCAGCGGTGGGAGCAGGGATGAGCAATACGTCCCCGAAAGCGGGGGATGTGCGCTATCTGCCGGTATCCTGGAAGATCAGCGAGGAACACGCATGGACGAATCCGCCATACGAGGGAGTTTTCACGATTCCTCAGGCAGGTTCCTATACTCTCCAGGTTACGTTTAAAAAGCAGACCTATACCAATGGTACATGGACGGACAGCGGAAGCACTTCTATTTCAAGAGTAAACTTTAAGATGGCGGCGGATGGTGTGAACGGTACAGGCTATACGCCGAGCAGCAGCACGCCTGTTACCACGACGGGGGCGGCAAAGACAGGAGACCAGTCGCCGGTTCTGCCGTTGACCGTGATTTTCCTGGCGTCCGGTATCCTGCTGGTATATTATGGAAGGAAGAAGAAAGTAAAGGCGGAATAGGAAGGTTGGTAAAGAGAGGGAATTATATGAAGTGGAATAAATTCACGTTAAAGACATTGTCAGCAGTGGAGGATATCGTGATCTCCACTCTGGCAGAGGCCGGTGTGGAAGGTGTGGAAATTGAGGATAAGGTGCCGCTGACCGAGCAGGACAAGCAGCAGATGTTTGTGGACATTCTGCCGGAGGGGCCGGAGGATGACGGTATCGCCTATCTGAATTTCTATCTGGATGAGGACGAGGATAAGGATGCGCTGCTTGCACGGGTAAAAGAGGAACTGGACGAGCTTCGCAGCTTTATGGATATCGGAGAATGTACGATTACGGAATCGCAGACAGAGGATAAGGACTGGATTAATAACTGGAAGCAGTATTTCCATCAGTTTTATGTGGATGATATTTTAATCATTCCATCCTGGGAAGAGGTAAAGCCGGAGGATGAATCAAAAATGATCATTCATATTGATCCGGGGACAGCGTTCGGGACAGGAATGCACGAAACTACACAGCTCTGTATGCGCCAGTTGAAGAAATATGTGAAAGAGGAAACGGAGCTTCTGGACGTAGGAACGGGAAGCGGTATCCTTTCTATCGTGGCGTTAAAGCTGGGAGCAGGACATGCGGTAGGAACCGATCTGGATCCGTGCGCGATTTCTGCTGCGAAAGAAAATCTGGAAACAAATGATATTCCTGTCGGGAAAATGGATGTGATGATTGGAAACATTATTGATGACAGAGAAGTGCAGGATGCGGTTGGATACGAAAAGTATGATATTGTGACGGCAAATATTTTAGCCGACGTATTGATTCCGCTGACCCCTGTCATCCTCCATCAGATGAAAAAGGGTGGCATTTATATCACCTCCGGTATCATCGATGAAAAGGAAACGGAAGTTGTGGATGCAATAAAAGCGGCGGGGCTTGAGGTTCTGGAAGTAACGCACCAGGGCGAATGGGTATCGGTAACCGCCAGAAAGAATTAGGGAGCGTATGTATCATTTTTTTGTATCCGGAGAGCAGATCGGAGAAAAGAAGATTACAATTACAGGAAGTGACGTAAATCATATCAAAAATGTCCTGCGCATGGCGGTGGGAGAACAGATTACGGTCAGCAGCGGCGCCGACAGAGAGTATCGCTGCGAGATTCTCTCGCTGTCAGAGGAAGAGATCGAGGCAGGAATCATGTGGGTCGAGGAGACAGGAGCAGAGCTGCCTTCCCGTATTTATCTGTTTCAGGGACTTCCCAAAAGTGATAAGATGGAGCTGATTATCCAGAAGGCTGTGGAGCTGGGAGCGTATGAAATCATTCCGATGGCGACCAGGCGGGCGGTCGTGAAGCTGGATAAGAAAAAAGAGGAAAGTAAGAGAAAGCGATGGCAGGGAATCGCGGAAAGCGCTGCAAAACAGTCGAAACGGATGGTGATTCCGCAGATCGCGCCAGTGATGAATTTTCGTGAAGCAGTGGAATATGCGAAAGAACTGGACGTGAAACTGATTCCTTATGAACTTGCAGAAGGAATGGAAGAAACGAGGCGCTTCATAGAAAGTATCGTGCCGGGGCAGAGCATTGCGGTCTTTATCGGGCCGGAAGGCGGATTTGCGCCGGAGGAGATTGAGCTTGCCAGAGAAAACGGGCTAAGTCCGGTAACGCTGGGGAAAAGAATACTGCGGACAGAAACGGCAGGCATGACCGTGCTGTCCATACTGATGTATTATCTGGAAAGTAAGTGAGGGAAAATGGAAGCATATTTAGATAATTCGGCCACCACCAGATGTCTGGAGCAAGTGCGTGACGTCGTGGTTAAGACGATGATGGAGGACTATGGTAATCCGTCCTCCAGGCATTTGAAAGGCATGGAGGCGGAAAAATACCTGCGTGACGCAAGGGAGAAGATCGCACGGACGATGAAGGTGAATGAAAAAGAAATCTTCTTTACCTCCGGCGGCACGGAGTCGAATAACTGGGCGTTGATTGGTGCGGCGATGGCGAACCGCAGGGTGGGAAACCACATCATTACCACAACGGTGGAACATGCGGCGGTTCTTCAGCCTATGCTGTATCTGGAAGAACAGGGATTTCGTATCACCTGGCTTCCGGTGGACCGCTACGGCAGAGTTTCACTGTCCGATCTGGAAGCGGCAGTCTGTGAGGATACCATTCTGGCGTCTGTCATGTATGTGAACAATGAAGTGGGCGCTTTGGAACCAGTGGAAGAGATTGGATGTTTTCTCAAAGAGAAGCATCCGGGAGTACTTTTTCACGTGGATGCGATTCAGGCATATGGAAAGTACCGGATTCTTCCGAAAAAGATGGGAATTGACATGCTGTCTGTCAGTGGACATAAGATTCACGGGCCGAAGGGCAGCGGTTTTTTGTATGTAAATGAGAAAGTGAAAATAAAGCCGCTGCTTCTTGGGGGAGGACAGCAAAAAGGAATGCGTTCGGGAACGGATAATGTTCCGGGCATTGCGGGACTCGGCGAGGCGGCCTGGGAAGCTTATCGGGATTTCGAGGAAAAGAGGGAACATTTTCTGAGATTGAAAGAGTATTTCATGGAACGTGTTTCCAGATTGGAAGGCGTCGTGCTGAATAGCCTGCCGGGAGAAGAAGGAGCGCCGCATATTGTAAGCGTGAGCTTTCGGGGCGTTCGAAGCGAGGTCTTGCTTCATGCCCTGGAGGAACGGGGAATTTACGTCTCCTCCGGTTCGGCCTGTTCCTCGAATAAGAAGCTTCCGGTCAGTACGGTTTTGAAAGAAATCGGCATGGAGCGGGATTTGCTGGATTCCACTTTGCGCTTCAGTTTCAGCAGATTTAATACAGAGGAAGAATTGTCATACTGCATAGAGGTTCTGAAAGAGCTTCTGCCTATGCTGCGCAGATATGCGAGACATTAAAGGAGAAAAGTATGTTTAAAGCATTTTTAATAAAATATGGAGAGATTGGAATCAAAGGAAAAAACCGTCATCTTTTTGAAGATGCGCTGATGAAACAGATTCGTCATGCCTTAAAGCACGCAGAAGGAGAGTTTTTTGTGCGCAAGGAGCAGGGGCGTATTTTTGTGGAAGCAAAGAGCAGCTTTGATTATGACGAAGTGGTCGAGGCTTTACAGAGAGTTTTTGGAATCGTGGGCATCTGCCCGATGATTCAGACGGCAGACGAAGGATTTGACCATCTGGCGGCGACAGTGACAGATTACCTGCGGGCCGTGTATGGAAAGAAAGAGATGACTTTCAAGGTAAATGCAAGGAGAGCAAAGAAAAGTTATCCGAAAACATCAATGGAGATCAACTGCGATCTGGGAGAGAAGATTCTGGAAGCATTTCCAAATATGAAGGTAGACGTGCATAAACCGGATGTGATGCTGGACGTGGAGATCAGAGATCAGATTTATATTTATTCCCAGATTATTCCGGGACCGGGAGGGATGCCGGTGGGAACGAACGGAAAGGCCATGCTGCTTTTATCCGGCGGGATCGACAGTCCGGTGGCAGGCTATATGATCGCCAAGCGGGGAGTCAAGATTGACGCGGTCTATTTTCATGCGCCGCCTTATACCAGTGAGCGTGCGAAACAGAAGGTCGTAGATCTGGCGCATCTGGTGGCCAGGTATTCCGGGCCGGTCAACCTGCATGTGGTGAACTTTACGGATATTCAGCTTTACATCTATGAGCAATGCCCGCATGAGGAGCTGACGATCATCATGCGCCGCTATATGATGCGGATTGCGGAGCATTTTGCAAAGGAAACGAAGTGTCTGAGTCTGATTACAGGCGAGAGCATTGGCCAGGTGGCGAGCCAGACCATGCAGAGCCTGGCAGCGACCAACGACGTGTGTACGATGCCGGTATTTCGTCCTGTCATTGGCTTTGATAAGCAGGAGATCGTGGATATTGCCGAGAAGATCAATACTTACGAGACGTCGATTCAGCCATATGAGGACTGCTGTACCATATTTGTAGCAAAGCATCCGGTGACGAAGCCCAATCTTCATATCATCCGGCGCAGCGAAACGCATCTGGAGGAGAGGATTGACGAGCTGATGAAAACGGCGATTGAAACGACAGAGACGATCTGGGTGGAATAAGCAAAAAAAGAAATCCATCTGCCGCTAAAATGCGGGCAGTGGATTTACTTTTTTGTTGGCGCATGTCCGAAATCAGTCGATAATATATGGCGATAAAGCGGAAATAACAGCATCAACATTTTCTTCCACATGAATATTCAGATCAATCGGTTTAGAGAGATCCAGGCTGAAGATACCCATGATAGATTTTGCATCAATGACATATCTTCCGGATACCAGATCGAAATCGTAATCGAACTTCGTAACATCATTTACAAATGACTTTACTTTATCAATGGAATTTAAAGAAATTTTAACTGTTTTCATTGAAAATACCTCCCTTATCTTTTATACATTCATCTTAACTATGAGAGCCCAAAAAGTCAAGATGAAAGTAGAAAATAAGAGACAGAAAGGAAAGAAATAATATGAAAAAGAAAGCTGCCCTGCATAACCTGGGGTGCAAAGTAAACGCATATGAGACAGAGGCGATGCAGCAGATGCTGGAACAGGCAGGATACGAGATTGTTCCTTTTGAGCCGGGAGCGGATGTTTACGTAATCAATACCTGTACGGTTACGAATATCGCTGACCGCAAGTCCAGACAGATGCTGCATAAGGCAAAAAAGATGAATCCGCAGGCAGTGGTAGCAGCGGTGGGATGCTATGTACAGGCGGCAAAAGAAGAGCTGGAAGCGGACGATGCGATTGATCTGGTGATCGGAAATAATAAAAAAAGAGATCTGGTGCAAATTCTTGAGGAATATGAGAAGAGTCAGGGGGAAGAATATATCATAGATGTGAACCATACCAGTGAGTATGAAAATCTGTTTATCAGCCGGACGGCGGAGCATACCAGAGCGTATATTAAGGTTCAGGACGGATGTAATCAGTTTTGCAGCTACTGCATTATCCCGTATACGAGAGGAAGAGTCCGGAGCCGGAGTATAGAAAATGTTCTGCGGGAGGTTTCCGGGCTGGCGGCGAACGGGTATCAGGAAGTGGTGCTGACAGGCATTCATCTCAGCTCCTACGGAATAGATCTGGGAACGAACCTGCTTGAGCTGATTCTGGCAGTTCATGAGATAAGCGGAATCCGGAGAATACGTCTTGGTTCGCTGGAACCCAGGATCATTACGGAGGATTTCGCACGGACGATTTCTGCACTTCCCAAGATTTGTCCGCATTTTCATCTGTCCCTGCAAAGCGGATGTGATGCTACGCTGAAACGGATGAACCGGAGATATACGGCGGCGGAGTATTATGAGAAATGCCAGCTTCTTCGGAAATATTTTCAAAATCCGGCTCTGACGACGGATGTGATTGTCGGATTTCCTGGGGAGACGGAAGAGGAATTTCAGGAAACGAAAGAATTTTTGGAAAAAGTACAGTTCTATGAGACGCATATTTTCAAATATTCCAGGCGGAAAGGAACCAGGGCTGCCGTGATGGAGAATCAGGTCAGCGACCAGAAAAAAACAGAACGCAGCAATCTTTTAATGGCGCTTGACCGGGAAAACCGGGAGAAATATGAGGATGCCAGAAAGGGACGGGAGGATGAAGTGCTTTTTGAGGAACTGGTGACGCTGGACGGCGAAGCCTTCTACACAGGGCATACGAAGGAGTATCGGAAGCTGGCAATTTTGGCAGAGGAGGATTATACCAACAGGATTTTGAAGGTACGGGTGGGAGATGAGCGGAAACAGGGAATTCTGATTTGTACAAAGTTTTGATTGTATTTTATGGGAATCTGTATTAAAATGGGAATAAGTTATTGTTTATGATGGGGTAAAAGGCCAAATCAAATAGTAATAGAAAGTTTAGTTAAGGGCGTGATAAAATGGGTAACATCAATAATACACAGTATTTCAAAGTGAATTCGGAAACGGAAGTGAGCGTAAAGGAGATTCTCGATACGGTTTATAATGCCATGACAGAAAAAGGGTATAATCCGGTAAATCAGATTGTCGGCTATATTATGTCGGGCGATCCGACTTACATCACCAGCTATAAGAATGCCAGAAGCATGATTATGAAAGTAGAGCGTGATGAACTGGTAGAGGAGCTTTTAAAAGAATACATTAAGAACAGGGCCTGGGAATAGTATGGGAATGCGTGTTATGGGACTTGATTTCGGTTCCAAAACGGTCGGAATCGCTGTCAGTGACAGCCTGGGGCTGACTGCGCAGGGAGTGGAAATCATCAGAAGAACGTCTGAAAATAAACTTCGTCAGACACTGGCGAGAATCGAAGCCCTGATTCGGGAATACGAAGTAGGAACGCTTGTATTGGGTTTCCCGAAAAACATGAACAATACGATTGGGGACAGGGCCGGGAAATCTCTGGCATTTAAAGAGATGCTTGAGAAAAGGACAGGGCTGCCGGTCGTTATGTGGGATGAACGGCTGACTACCGTGGCGGCGAACAGAACCATGATGGAGGGCAATGTGCGCCGTGAGGACAGGAAGAAGTATGTGGACAAGCTGGCGGCGGTTTTTATTCTTCAGGGCTATTTAGATTGTGAGGGTATGAGGAATGGAAAAAATTAAATTTTGTTTTCAGGATACCGATGAGGCGGCAGAATTTTTTGTTCTGGAGCAGACCAGAATCAATGGCGTGGACTATATTCTGGTAACGGATTCTGAGGAAGATGATGCGGAAGCGCTGATTTTAAAGGATTTGTCTTCGGATGGAGAGCAGGAAGCGCTGTATGAGGTTGTAGAGGACGATATGGAACTGGAAGCAGTAGCGAAAGTCTTTTCGGAAATGCTGGAAGATGTTGATTTCGTGTAAGAGAAAAGTATTGGAATAATCGTTAAAAATGCTAAAACAGGCAGAGAGGCGTCTGCTGTTTTTGTGCGTGTGTAAAAATAAAATGTTAGATGGAGGTGTAATTATTTGAAAAATGTGAACCGTTCAAAACTGAAAATAATTCCGCTGGGAGGTTTGGAGCAGATCGGCATGAACATTACTGCATTTGAGTTCGAGGACAGTATTGTCGTGGTAGATTGCGGCCTGTCATTTCCGGAAGATGATATGCTGGGAATCGATCTGGTGATACCGGATATTACTTATTTGAAGAATCATGTGGAGAAAGTGAAGGCATTTGTCATCACCCACGGACATGAGGATCATATCGGAGCGTTACCTTATGTTTTAAAGGAGCTGGCGGTTCCGATTTATACGACAAAGCTTACGATGGGGCTGATTGAAAATAAATTAAAAGAACACAATCTCATGAGAGTGTGCAAGCGGAAGGTGGTAAAGCATGGGCAGGCCATCAACCTCGGCGCATTTCGTGTCGAGTTTATTAAGACAAACCACAGCATCCAGGACGCATCCGCACTGGCGATTTATTCACCGGCGGGAACCGTGATTCATACCGGCGACTTTAAGGTGGATTATACGCCGGTATTCGGGGACGCCATTGATTTGCAGCGTTTTGCGGAGATTGGGAAAAAGGGTGTGCTGGCGCTGATGAGTGACAGCACGAATGCGGAACGTCCAGGATTTACCATGTCGGAGAGAACCGTCGGAAAGACGTTTGATAATATTTTTTCAGATCATAAGAATACACGAATCATCATCGCCACTTTCGCTTCGAACGTGGATCGTGTGCAGCAGATTATTAATTCTGCCTATAAGTTCGGCAGAAAAGTCGTAGTCGAGGGGAGAAGCATGGTAAATGTGATCACCACGGCGTCGGAGCTGGGGTATCTGGATATTCCCGATAATACGCTGATTGATATTGAGCAGATGAAGAATTACCCGGATAATCAGATGGTGCTGATTACCACCGGAAGCCAGGGAGAATCGATGGCTGCCCTTTCGAGGATGGCGGCGGATATGCACCGTAAGGTGTCCATTAAGCCGGGCGATACGATTATTTTCAGTTCAAACCCGATTCCGGGAAATGAGAAAGCGGTATCGAAGGTGATCAATGAGCTGTCTGCGAAGGGGGCGGATGTGATTTTCCAGGACGCCCATGTATCGGGACATGCCTGTCAGGAAGAATTAAAGCTGATTTATTCACTGGTTCATCCGAAATATGCCATTCCGGTTCACGGGGAGTATCGTCATCTGAAGGCGAACGCGGGACTGGCGGTGAGTCTTGGCATTCCAAAGGAAAATACCTTTATTCTTCGTTCCGGAGACGTACTGGAGCTGGATGAGGAACAGGCGAAGGTTGTAGACCATATTCATACCGGAGCAATCCTGGTGGACGGGCTTGGTGTGGGAGATGTGGGAAATGTGGTGCTGCGTGACCGTCAGCATCTGGCGGAGGATGGTATTTTAGTAGTGATCATGACACTGGAGAAATACAGCAATCAGCTTCTGGCGGGGCCGGATATTGTCTCCAGAGGATTTGTTTATGTAAGAGAATCAGAAGAACTGATGGAAGAGGCGCGTCATGTAGTGGAACATGCGCTGGAAGGCTGCATGGAAAAGCGCATCAGTGACTGGGGAAAGATGAAAAGTGTAACGAAGGAAGCGTTGAGTGAATTTCTCTGGAAAAAGACGAAACGAAACCCGATGATTCTTCCGATTATTATGGAAGTATAAAGATTACAGCAGAGGCGAGGTTGGGCAGACATGAATGATGTGGCCAGATGTACAAAGGAACTGACTGCCGCAGTTTGCGGCAGTAAAGCATACAAAAATTTTGAAAAGGCAAAAATGCAGGTAAAGGAAAATCCGGAGCTGCATAAACGGCTCAATCAGTTCCGCAGAAGAAATTATGAGCTTCAGAACAGGAAGAATTCTTATTCGTGTGCGGAGGAAGAGGAAGCCTTCAAGCAGGAAGCAGAGGAATTCCGGAAAGATCCTCTGGTGGATGAATATCTGAGCAGTGAACTTGAGTTATGTAAGATGATTCAGCGGATCAATCAGTCGATTGTGAGCGTGATACAGTTTGAAATTGAAGAGTTTACCGATGCAATTGAGTGGTAGCTGACAGGAGGCACAGCGCTTATGAAACAGAAGAAGAAAACAGTGATTGTAGTTTTTGCCGTATTGAAGATTCTGGTGCTGGCGCTGGTTATTCTCGTCTTTGTACATATTGGAAAGACGGCATATTCCTTTGGATTCCGGGTGTTTGGGGAGGACACGGTTTCTGACCCGCCTGGAAAGAAAGTGGCGGTAACGATTGAGGATGATATTTCCGCATCCGAGCTTGCCGGGCTGCTAAAATCGAAAAGGCTGATTAAAGATGAAAAGGTCTTTTGGGTGCAGTATCAGCTTTCACAATATAAAGGAAAGCTGAAAGGCGGAAATTATATTCTGAATACCTCGCAGACCTCGGAGGAGATGCTTGCCGAGCTTGCCGGTGTGGATGAGACGGAGTCGGAAACTTCAGAATAGAGAGGAAATACATGATCATAAATCAACGGATGATTGCCTATATCAATTCATTGGATATGGGCAATACGCCTTTTTTAAATGAAATTGAACAGGAAGCTCTGGATAGCTGTGTGCCGATCGTGCGCAGGGAAATGCAGAGCTTTTTGAAAGTCCTGCTGGCGGTGAAACGTCCAAAGCAGATTCTGGAGGTGGGAACAGCGGTGGGATTTTCTACGCTGCTGTTCTGTGAATATGCGCCGGAAGGGGCGCATGTGACCACCATTGAGAAATATGAAAAACGGATTCCCATTGCGAAAGAAAATTTCCGGCGTGCCGGACGGGAGCGTCAGATTACGTTTCTGGAGGGGGACGCCGCGGAAATACTGGCAGGGCTGACGGAGACTTATGATTTTATTTTCATGGATGCGGCAAAGGGGCAGTATATTCATTTCCTGCCGGATGTGATGCGGCTTCTGGATGCCGGCGGGGTACTGGTTTCTGATAATGTTTTGCAGGATGGAGATATTATTGAGTCTCATTATGCCGTGGAGCGCAGAAACCGGACGATTTACAAGCGGATGCGGGATTATCTGTACGAGCTGAAGCATGACGAAAGGCTGACTACCAGCATTGTTCCGATCGGGGATGGGGCGACGGTCAGCGTGCGGATAAAATAGAGGAGGAGAAACGATGAGAAAACCGGAATTACTCATACCTGCGAGCAGTCTGGAAGTGTTAAAGACGGCTGTTATGTTTGGAGCAGATGCGGTATACATCGGAGGAGAGGCGTTTGGGCTTCGGGCGAAAGCAAAGAATTTTTCAATGGAGGATATGAAAGAGGGGATTGCTTTTGCCCATGCGCATGGAGTCAGGGTATATGTGACGGCGAATATTCTGGCGCATAATGCGGATCTGGCAGGTGTGGAAGCATATTTTGAGGAATTGAAAGAAATCCATCCTGATGCGTTAATTATTGCTGATCCGGGTATTTTTCAGATTGCAAAGCGGATATGTCCGGAAATTGAGCGTCATATCAGTACACAGGCGAATAACACGAACTATGAGACGTATCTGTTCTGGCATGAACTGGGGGCAAAACGTGTGGTTTCCGCAAGGGAGCTTTCCCTGGAGGAGATCAAAGAGATACGGGCGCACATTCCGGAGGAGATGGAAATCGAAACCTTTGTGCATGGAGCGATGTGTATTTCTTATTCAGGGCGCTGCCTTTTGAGTAATTATTTTACGGGGCGCGATGCCAACCAGGGCGCCTGTACGCATCCTTGCCGCTGGAAGTATGCGGTGGTGGAGGAAACGCGTCCGGGAGAGTATATGCCCGTCTATGAGAACGAGCGTGGAACTTACATTTTTAATTCGAAGGATCTGTGCATGATCGAATATATTCCGGAGATTCTGGAGGCAGGCATCGACAGTCTGAAAATCGAGGGGCGTATGAAAACGGCGCTTTATGTGGCAACGGTAGCCAGGACTTACCGGAAGGCGATTGACGATTATCAGAAAGACCCGGCGCTTTATCGGAAAAATATGCCGTGGTATCTCGATCAGATTTCGAACTGTACCTATCGGCAGTTTACCACGGGCTTTTTTTTCGGAAAGCCAGGGGACGCTTCTCAGATATATGACAGCAATACTTACGTGAAAGAGTATACGTATCTGGGTATTGTGGGAGAGCGGAATGAAGAGGGGCTTTACCGGATTGAACAGAGAAATAAATTTTCCGTGGGGGAAACGATCGAGGTCATGAAGCCGGACGGGGAAAATCTTTCCGTAACTGTGCGGCGGATCGTAAATGAGGATGGCATGGAACAGGAAAGCGCACCTCATCCCAAGCAGGTTCTGTATCTGGATGTGGGCACGGAGATGGACCGGTATGATATTCTCCGCCGGCAGGAACAATAGAAAGCACTTTGTGCAGGATGCGAGAAGAAATTGTGAAAATGAGAGGGTGTGCGAGACACACTCTTTCATTTTGCCCTGGTTTGTTTCCCGGAAGCTCTGATAGTGATTCTCTTTCGCAGCAGAAACAGCGCAAACACGTTCGGGAATACCATAATTCCATTGACCAGATCGGTAACGCCCCATACCAGTCCCATAGGGAGAACAGCGCCCAGATATGCCATGATGATGTAACAGAAGTGGTATATGGGAATTCCTTTTTCGCCAAAGAGGTATTCGCAGCCTTTTTCACCGAAATAGCACCAGCCGACCAGGGTTGCCAGTGCAAAGGCAACCAGTGCGACGGACAGCAGCTCTTCCCCGTAAAAGGGAAGCATGGAAAAGGCAGCCATCATGAGGCCCCCAGAGCTGTAGCCTGCGATGGAGGCGGGGTTTTGAATCATATTTGCAACAATAACGATGCCGGTAAGAGCGCACATCACTACCGTGTCCCAGAAAACAGCCGTCATGGAAATCAGCCCCTGGCGGCGGGGAGAGGAAGCGCTGGCAGCCGCGGCGATTGAGGCGGTGCCGATACCTGCTTCATTTGTAAATAAACCTCTGGCGACGCCGAAACGCAGTGCGGTTTGCAGAGTACTTCCCACGAAACCCCCGAGAGCGGCTCCGGGATGAAAGGCACGCTGAAAAATCAGAGTCAGGGCGGCAGGGAGAGAGTTCCGTGTCATCCACAGAAGCAACAGGCAGCAGCCGATATAGAAAAATCCCAGAACAGGTACGATACGGACGCAGAAGTTTCCGATAGACTTAATCCCCCCGATAATGACAAACCCTGTAAATACTGCGGCCAAGATTCCGGTGATGTGCGGAGAAATATTCCAGCAGGCGCCGATGGCGTCGGAAATGGCGCTGGATTGGGTCGTGCATCCTACGCCCAGCGCTGCAAACAGGAGACAGAGCGCATAAAGAAGAGCCAGCCCCTTTCGGTGAAGGCCATCCTCCAGGACGTACATGGGGCCTCCAATGGCTGTTCCGTCTGCACGTTTTCTGCGAAAAAGACAGCTCAGATAACATTCCGCATAGGCGGTAGACATGCCCAGAATTCCGGTAATCCAGCACCAGAACAGAGCGCCTGGACCACCGAGTGCAATGGCAGTAGAAACGCCTACGATATTTCCCGTTCCCAGAGTGGCTGCGAGAGTTGTCGCAAGGGCGGCAAAGCCGCTGAGGTTTTTTTCATCCTTTGGAGCTGAGTCGTCGCTTGTGATGGACAGGCGGATTGCCTGAAACGTCAGCTTTTGGGGAAATTTCAGGCGAAGGGTAAACAGCAGGTGGACTGCGCCCAGAAGTATCAGTACCGGGCCGCTCCATAGAAAATGATTCAAAGATTCCAGAGAAGAAAGCATGGGAAAACCTCATTGGGATGTTCTTTTGGTAACTATATGAAGAAAAATTTCCGGACATACCTGATTTTAAGTGGAAAGGCACGAAAAGGCATCTTTTTTCATAAGATAAAGGAAAGACGCAAAGAGGTGCTTTTTTGAAAACATTTCCAAAGCCGCTCACAGTGGAGGAAGAGAAGCTGTACCTGAAGAGATATAAAGAAGGGGATCAGGAAGCGCGCAGGGTTCTGATAGAGCGAAATCTGAGGCTGGTGGCACATGTGGCAAAGAAGTACCAGAGTTCAGATGAGGACTCGGATGATCTGATTTCTATAGGGACGATCGGATTGATCAAGGCGGTGACTACCTTTGACCATTCTAAAAATAACCGGTTGGCGACATATGCCGCCCGGTGCATAGACAATGAACTGCTGATGATGCTTCGAACACGGAAAAAGACCTCGAAGGAGGTCTCTCTTTATGAGCCGATCGGCATGGATAAAGAAGGAAATGAAATCAATCTTCTGGATATTATTGAGGGTGAAAACGTGGATATTCCTGAGATTATGGATTTGGAAGCAGATACGATACGGCTGTATCAGATTTTGCAGGAGGTCTTGACGGACAGGGAGCAGGAAGTGCTCAGTCTCAGGTACGGGCTGTTCGGGGAAGAGGAGACGACGCAGAGGGAAATTGCACAGAGGCTGGGAATTTCACGTTCTTACGTTTCCAGAATTGAAAAGAACGCTTTGAAAAAGCTGAAACAGTTTTTCTGAGCAGAAGGACAGTTGCGTTTTTCGGATAACTCTGTTATGCTCTTTTTATGATTTATTTATTAGAAAACCCAGAGGGATGCAAACAGCAGACCCTCGCCCGTGGGCTTCTCGCCCTCGGTCTGTATCAGGAATACGGGATAACCGGGGAAATTGCCGTGAAAACGGCTCCTCTCGGTAAACCGTATCTGCCTGAATATTCTCAGATACATTTCAATTACAGCCACTGCCGCTGTGGAATTCTCTGTGGTATTCACAGTGGAGAAATCGGCGTTGATATCGAGAACATCATTCCATTTAAAGAAAATCTTGTAAACCGTATCTGTCATCCCAACGAAAGGAGCCTGTTTTCGGGGTCTGCGGACAGAGCGCGTACACTGACGGCCGTCTGGACAGCAAAAGAGTGCTATCTGAAATATCTGGGGACAGGGATTCGAAGTGATCTGCGAAAGATTGATCTTTCCGCTTGTATTCAGAAGCATGGCCCCATAGGAGAGGTCTATGTTCACAGTATTCTGGAGGAAAGCTATGGGCTCGGCATCTGCTGTAATGAGCCGCAGGTGCGTATAAAAAAAGTGGATATGGGGGAGCTTGGGCGGTTTTTGTAGGGAGATGGCGGAAATTCTGGTTTGGCGTGGAGGTTCGCTTCCCTCGATAGGTTACGAAGTCGATAGTTCTCTTGCTTACGCCGGACGTCAGAACACCTGCTATATATCCCACACGGACTGGGACAACGCTCCGGCGAGCTAAC
>CALCMD010000081.1 GCA_937965795.1 uncultured Lachnospiraceae bacterium
ACACTCTTTCCCTACACGACGCTCTTCCGATCTATCTTATGAAAAATTTAATCATACCAAAAGATTATAAAGCTGAATTAAACCTGCACGATACGCAGGTCGGCATCAAGACGGTTAAGGATTTCTTTCAGAAAACTCTTTCTGAACGCCTGAACCTGCTGCGTGTGTCCGCACCCCTGTTCGTGACGCCGGAATCCGGACTCAATGACAATTTAAACGGCGTGGAACGTCCGGTAAGTTTCGACATCCGGGAACAGAACGGAGCAACTGCCGAAATCGTCCACTCGCTTGCAAAATGGAAACGCTACGCTCTGAAAAAATACGGCTTTTCTCATGGAGAAGGACTGTATACGGACATGAGCGCTATCCGCAGAGATGAGGACACCGACAATATTCATTCTATTTATGTAGACCAGTGGGACTGGGAAAAGATCATCAAAAAAGAAGAGCGTACGGTAGAAACACTGAAAAATGTGGTTCGCACAGTCTACAAGGCTCTGAAAAAAACAGAAAAATACATGGCGATCGAATATGATTACATAGAGGAAATTCTTCCAAAAGATATTTTCTTTATCACGACGCAGGAGCTGGAGGATATGTACCCGGACTGCACGCCAAAAGAAAGAGAATACAAAATCACCAAATTAAAAGGAGCCGTGTTCATCATGCAGATCGGCGGCGCTCTCGCTTCCGGCGAGAAGCATGACGGCCGTGCCCCGGACTATGATGACTGGACGTTAAACGGAGATATTATCGTGTACTATCCGGTACTGGATATTGCTCTGGAGCTCTCTTCTATGGGCATCCGTGTGGATGAAGAAGCTCTGCTGCGCCAGCTTGAGATTGCAGGCTGCCCGGAACGTGCCGAACTGCCTTTCCAGAAAGCCATTCTGAATCAGGAAGTTCCCTACACCATCGGCGGCGGCATCGGACAGTCCCGTATCTGTATGTTTTATCTCCGGAAAGCCCATATCGGTGAAGTGCAGGCTTCCCTTTGGCCGGAGGATGTGACGAAAGAAGCGCTTGCGCACGGAATTCAATTACTGTAACAGCAAAAGAACCGGAAACGATTTTCATGATCGTCCCCGGTTCTTTTCTATATCCTGTTCCTTCTTAAATCTTTTTAATTCTCTCAATCGCCGCCAGCGTATTCTCATAGCTTCCAAATGCCGTCAGACGGAAGTATCCTTCCCCGCTCGGCCCGAATCCGGAGCCAGGTGTTCCCACAACATTTGCTTTTTCCAGCAGATAATCAAAAAATTCCCACGACGTCATCGCATCCGGCGTTTTCAGCCAGATATAGGGTGCATTCACACCGCCATAGACCTCATACCCCGCATGTTTCAATCCTTCAGAAATCGTCCGGGCATTTTTCATATAATATGCCACCTGTTCTTTCAACTGGGCTTTTCCTGCTTCCGAATAAACTGCCTCGCCCGCCCTCTGAATAATGTACGGAGCGCCGTTATATTTGGTGCCATGACGTCTCGCCCACAAAGAATGGAGCGCCACATCCCCGCATTTCAGGTCTTTCGGAATCACAGTAAAGCCCAGACGTGTTCCGGTAAAGCCTGCATTTTTCGAAAAGCTCCGCAACTCGATGGCACAGGTTCTCGCTCCCTCACACTCATAAATCGAGTGCGGCACATCTTCTTCTGAAATATACGCTTCATAAGC
This sequence comes from uncultured Lachnospiraceae bacterium, assembly GCA_937965795.1. GTDB lineage: Bacteria > Bacillota > Clostridia > Lachnospirales > Lachnospiraceae > Hominisplanchenecus_A. The sequence goes on from CALCMD010000081.1 coordinate 1,678, forward strand.
CGCGTCAAAAATAATGACGGCTCCTACTCTGTTCGCATAATCCACCCACACCTGAAGCTGCTCTTTTGTGATCGTGGTTCCGGTAGGATTATTCGGGAAACAGAGGTAAATGACGTCTGGCGTCTCTTTGGGCAGTTCCGGCACAAAATGATTTTTGGCCGTACACGGCATATAGATCACATCGCTCCACGTCTCTGTTTTCGCATCGTATGTACCAGTACGCCCCGCCATAACATTCGTATCCACATAAACCGGATACACCGGGTCGCATACGGCGATTTTATTGTCCACGCTGAATATTTCCTGAATATTTCCGGAATCACATTTCGCTCCGTCTGAAATAAAGATTTCATCCGCCGCAATGTGGCAGCCCCGGTCTGCATAGTCATTCTTTGCAATGGCGGACCTTAAAAATTCATACCCCAGATCCGGCGCATATCCACGAAAGGTTTCCGCCTTTCCCATCTCATCCACAGCGCTGTGCAGCGTATCGATGATAGCCGGAGCCAGCGGCTGCGTCACATCCCCGATTCCCAGACGAATGATCTTTTTATCCGGATTCGCTTCTGAAAAAGCAGCTACTTTCTTTGCGATGTTGGAAAACAAATAGCTTCCCGGTAATTTCAAATAATTGTCATTAATCTTAAACATGTCTTTCCTCCCTGCGTTTTTATATATTCTATCTGCACAGAACCGTAAACACAAAAATGTTTACCGTTCCGGAATTTCACCGTCAAATACTACCGTTGCCGGCCCTGTCATATAGACCAGGTTTTCCTTTTCGTCCCAGAAAATTTTCAAATCGCCGCCCAGAAGTTTTACGGTCACTTCCCCATTCACATACCCGTTCAGAATGGAAGCTACCGCCACGGCGCAGGCGCCTGTCCCACATGCCAGCGTTTCACCGGAACCTCGTTCCCAGACGCGCATTTCCACAGTATGTTCATCGACCACACGGACAAATTCTGTATTGACCCGATCCGGGAAACAGGAATGGCTTTCAAATTCCGGACCAATCTCTTCAATCTTTAGATTCTTTACATCATCCAGATAAACGACCGCATGAGGATTTCCCATAGATACGCAGGTCATGTGATAAATCCTTCCCTGTACTTCAATCGGCTGGTCAATCACCCGCTCCTTATCTGAAACGACAGGTATCTTCCGTGGTTCCAGTTCCGGCGCCCCCATATTTACTCTGACCTGGCATACCTTCCCATCCTCTATAGTCAAATCCAGGTATTTGATTCCGCTCTTTGTTTCTACCGAAAGACTTGTCTGGTCTGTCAGGCCATAATCGTATACATACTTCGCCACACATCGGATTCCGTTTCCGCACATCGCCCCTTCCGAACCGTCCGCATTGTACATTTCCATACGAAAATCAGCTTCCTCCGATGGTTTGATTAAAATCAGTCCGTCTGAACCGATTCCGAAATGCCGGTCGCTGACACGAACCGCCAATTCCCCCGGATTTTCCACCTTTTCCTGAAAACAATTCACATATACATAATCATTTCCAATTCCCTGCATCTTCGTAAATTTCATCCCATTCTCCTCTCGACTACAAAAATATCCTTATACGCCATAGGGTAAAAGGTCTTTGCCTGCAATTATACATTAAAACTTCATAAGACTGAATACCATCTGTGCCGTCTCGATCAGGCTGTTTCCACTGTCCATGCTGCATTTCTGGATATAACGGTGTGCTTCTTCTTCTGTCATATTGTTTCGCTCCATCAACAGCCGTTTTGCTTCCTCGATGATCTTTTTCTCTTCCTCACTTCTTTGTCTTGGCTTTGCTTTCCGCTTCTTTCTCTGCCGCAGGATCGTTCCCGCCATCATTTCCAGCGTATTGACCAGATCGTGTACCTTAAGCGGAAGCTCCAGACAGACAATATCGTTATTCCTGCAATCACTCAGAATGTGGGGCGATGCTGCCAGAAGCATCTGCACATTAGGGGGCAGATAAGCATGGAGCTGAGAATACAGCATATCATGGAACCGATAACCGCAGAGAATGATTCCGTCCGACAAGCGTTCTGCCATCTGGAGTGCCTGCGCGCCGCTGGTGCAGACGCCAGTTACCTCATAACCGTTCCGTACCAGCAAATTTCTGATATTCTTCGCATCCTCCAATTTAGGAAATACCACAACAACACTTACCAATGAATCACCTCCTGTTTTTTACAGCGCCAAAGACACTGCTTTCCTCTGTAAAATAACCAGAAAACAGCAGCTAAATCCTGTATAAGTACTGCTCAACCTCCCATGACGACACATGTCTGCTGTACTGCGCCCACTCCTCTTTTTTGGCATGAATATAACGCTCGCTGAAATGTTCTCCCAGTACGCCTCTGACAAATTCATCCTTCTCCATTTCACAAACCGCTTCCAGAAGATTGTTTGGCAGAGATTCTATCCCATTCTCTTTTCTTTCTTTTGCAGTCATTTCAAAAATATTTTTATCTATGCTGTCCGGAGGCAAAATTTCATTTCGGATTCCGTCAAGTCCTGCCGCCAGGCACACAGCCAGCAACAGATAGGGGTTGGCAGACGGGTCCGGACAGCGAAGTTCTACCCTGGCAGCCTCTCTCTGCCCCGCCGGAATGCGAATCAAAGGACTTCGGTTCGTCGCTGACCACGCAATATAAGCAGGCGCTTCAAATCCCGGAACCAGACGCTTATAAGAATTTACCAGCGGATTTGTGATGGCCGCCATTCCCCGGATATGCTTCATCAGCCCTCCAATAAAATAATATGCCTCTTTACTTAGTCCGAATGACTCAGACGCATCGAAAAAGATATTTTTTCCGTTCTTTTTCAGGGACATATTAAGATGCAGGCCGGAACCGTTGACTCCTTCCTGGGGCTTTGGCATAAAGCTGGCGTGAAGGCCATGACGCTTGGCAATTGTTTTTACAGCCAGCTTAAAAGTCATAAAATGATCTGCCATCGTCAGCGCTTCCTCATAATGAAGAACGATTTCATGCTGCGCCGGGGCCACTTCATGATGAGACGCCTCGACCTCAAACCCCATATCCTCCAGCGTCAGCACCATGTCCCTGCGGGCATTCTCCCCCAGGTCCATCGGGCCCAGATCAAAATACCCCGCTTTCTCATGCGTAATCGTCGTCGGCTGTCCATAATCATCCGTATGATAAAGGAAAAATTCACATTCAGGCCCCACCTCGAACGTATACCCCATCTCTTCCGCTTCTTTTACTGCCCTTTTCAAGATACCTCTGGGATCACCCTCAAAAGGCTCCCCGTTCGGACGATAGACGTCGCAGATCAGGCGCGCCACTTTTCCCTGCTGAGGCCTCCACGGAAAGATTGCCAGTGTATCAAGATCCGGATACAGGCACAGATCCGACTCTTCGATCCGCACAAAGCCCTTGATTGAAGAGCCGTCAAACATACACTGATTATCCAGCGCCTTCTCAAGCTGGCTGGAAGTAATCGCCACATTTTTCAATGTACCGAACATATCAGTAAACTGAAGGCGGATAAACTCTACATCCTCTTCCTGTACCAGCCGCAAAACATCCTGTTTTGTATACTTCATATCAATTCTCCTTTTAAAGCATGTTTGGTTTACGCATCGCTTACGTAAAAAAGGGCGCTCTTCATACACGGAGAACGCCTTTGCTCTAAAAAGATAATAACAGCGCGTCGGCTTTTTGTCAACTCACTGCTATCATCTTTTGTCTATTTCAGGTAACTATTCAGCCATGCAGCCAGATGCGGCATATGAGCGGCGCAAGCTTGCTTGCAGAGCACATGATGTGCATCTGGCTATATGGCGTTTAGCCATAAGCGAGAATCCAGCTGCGGTAGCAGCGAAAAAACAGCGTAAGCTGCGGATTCGAGCCTGGATGGCTGAATAGTTACTATTTCAGAGAAGAAACCCTTCTCACATATTTAAATCCTGACGACCACGCCTCGCCTGCCACAACGCCATTTTTACTGGAAGAGCAATGCGCTACCAAAAGGCTGCCGTCCTCGTTTTTTCCGATTACAAGTCCTACATGGTTCTGGTCGCCTGCCACCGGAGAATTATAAAATACCAGATCGCCTGGCTTCGCGTCTTTGCTTTCTATCATCTCTGAGGCATTCCACTGCGTCGTCGTGTGATTGCCGATGCCTCCGTCCGTCTTGCCCAGTCCATTGTAATAAGACCAGCAGACGAACCCACTGCAATCCAGCCCATAATTTCTCTGCGTTCCTGTAGACTTACTTCCGCCTGCCGTCACAGTCATAGGATTTCCCCACAGAGAATCCCATCCGATCGCATAGGACTTTCCGCCCCAGAAATAACCTACCTTTCCGATCAGGCTGCATGCTGCGGAAACGATGGCAACACGTTCCTCTGACACATCCGCTCCCACTTCGCCCCGCACAAAACCCTTTGCAGCCGTTACGATCGCACACAGCTTTTTGCACTCGTCACTCGTATATTTCTCAAGAATCTCTGTCTCATCTACATCCAGATTCTTTAATTCCGCATAATCCTTTACCGTCAGCGCACAAATTTCGGCTCCCAGTTCCACTTCTTTGGAAAGCTTATTCGTAATGCTGGAGTCGCTGCGGATATTCATCAGGAAAAATATTTTCTCCAGCTCTTCTTTTGCTTTCCCATCCAGAATCATTTCTCTGCTTCCGGTCTCCTGCCGGGTACGCAGTACATAAACCGCCAGAACATCCTGCCAGTTCTTCGCATGAAACTCCTCCGGCCTTGTCAGCCACTGTCTGAAATCTTCCTCGATCTCATCCATGACTTTCGAAAATCCATCCGCAAAAGTCAGGTAATAAGTACCCGAAAGCGCATCCAGATAAATACCGTTTCCTGCAATGATGTTTGTAGTCAGATCTGCATTGGAATCCGAATGATCTTCCTGCTCTTCTTCCCCCTGCGGTTTTTCAATCACCTGAAGCTCTTCGTTCATTTCATCAACTTCCACGACTGGTATCTCCTGATCTGTTTCTGTTTCCGATTCTGATTCTGACTCTGTTTCCGTAGTCTTTGTCTCACTCTCTCCAGGCGCTTCCGACTGTGTCTGCGTTTCTGTCTGCTGCTCTGTCTGCGATTCGCTCTGCGCATTCGTCTCGCTCTCTGTCTGCATCTGTGTTTCCTGCTCCGTATGTTCCTCTGTCACAGGCTCCGTATCTTCTTTTATCTCTGCTGCTTTCTCCGTGGCAAACGCCGTTTGAGACACTGACAGAACCATCGCTCCCGTCAGAACCAGACATCCCAGTGTCTTTCTCAATCTCTTAAACTTCATATCTACTCCTGTCTATGTTCTTCGCAAATTCCCGTCTGAGATGTGTAAAGCTTCTTTATCTTCTATACATAGTAAACCATTTTTTCCCATAATGCAAGAAAATCACAAAGAATTCACGAAATCTCCCCGCGGCTTCTTTTTTCTGACCTTCACTTTTTATATAAAGAAACGACGCAGCCAAAGCCACGCCGTTTTCGAAAGCGAATTCTCATTCTGTCAGATACTCACCGCCCGGAGCAGTTCTTTTTCCAAAATGCGCCGTTTACGCCTTCCACTTTAAGGTATAAACTCCGTTAATCCTTGAATCACTACTTCCACGATAAACTTTAATATAATAAGTTCCCACCGGAAGTTTCTTGCTTACCGTTCCGCTCATCGTAAACGGAACTTTTCTGTTCCATGAATATACTGTATAAGAACCTTTGATTTTTGTCCTTGTACTTCTGCTCGGAACAAATGTAGCGTACAGATATCCATTGGATAATGTCTCAAATTCCAGTTGAATCGTTGCCGGTTTCTTTAAGGTAATCTTATACCAGTCCACCTTTTTCGCAGACTCGCCAATCCCTACAACTCCTTTTTTCAGGGATTTCTTTTTCAGGGCGACCGCTTTCTTCTGCGTGCTTCCGCTCTTTTCATCCCACTTTTTATATGCCGCGATCAAAGTATATTTATATGGCGTCTGGACTTTCAGTTGATAAGTTCCCTTGTTTACGCCAAACCCTAACTCCTGCATGGAAGCCACGGAGCTGGTCGCATTTACACTCTGCGTGTCCAGTACTTTTCCTTTTGCATTGCAAAGGGAAATCTGAAGCGGAAGTGTGTAGCTGCCGCTGACCGCTACGCCGGAAACAGCAAGATACCCTGATTTCTTCACGGAAAACCTGTAATAATGTGTAATGCTGGCGTCCTCATCCGTATTGGCTATCGTCTGTCCAAGCGCAAGATTCTCCACCTTGTTCGCTGCAAATGTCGTCATTCCAAACAGCAGCGTCATCAGACATACACATGCCGCCATTCCTAAGAGTTTCTTAAGTCCATTCTTCTTTTTCATGGTTCTTCCCCCTTCATATAAATTTAAATTGGTTAAATTCTCTTTCATTTTATCACAAAGCCTCTTTACTGACAAGCACAATCTCCTCATTCACCTGATTTTAAACACCGAGACTCCCGTTGCCGGAACAGCCGTGTTTCTCTTCGCCGCAGGTATGCTCTCCGCAGGTATGCCCATGCTCATGCGCATGGTGTGAACAGCGCACATTTGGATTATAGTCCAGTTTTCCAGCCAGATATGCGTCCACTGCTTCATCCGCCTCTCCGGATACGCCGCCATATAATTGGATTCCAGCCTGGGCAAGCGCAGCCTGTGCGCCTGCGCCAATGCCGCCGCAGATCAGCGTCTCTGCCCCTGCCTGTGCCAGAAAGCCGGATAAGGCTCCATGCCCCTGTCCATTGGTATCTGCCACTTGTGTTTTTACAACCTTCCCATTCTCAACATCGTAGAACTTAAACTGCTCTGTATGGCCAAAATGCTGAAAAACCATACCATTTTCATACGTTACCGCAATTCTCATCTGATAAATCCCCTTTCTGTTTCTTTTTCCTGAAAGATGCTTCCGATTCCGGATTATCTGCCATATTACCAGAACATAGCTGAAAACCGCCTGTTTTCTTATTCGAAAACAAACGGTTTCTGACAGTTACGAAATTAAACTCTGGACAGATATTCTCCAGTTCTGGTATCAATCTTCAGCCTGTCGCCTGTCTCCACAAACAGCGGTACATAAACAATGGCTCCGGTCTCCACGGTAGCCGGCTTTGTAGCTCCCTGCGCCGTGTCGCCTTTGAAGCCTGGCTCTGTCTCCGTAACCTCCAGTTCTACAAACAGCGGCGGCTCTACCGTAAATACGTTTCCATTGTGGGAACATACCTTAACCGTCTCATTCTCTTTTACAAATTTCAGAGCATCCCCGATGACGTCCTCAGCCAGTGCGATCTGCTCATAGGTTTCCATATCCATGAAATAAAATAAATCGCCATCGTTGTAAAGATACTGCATGTCTACTCTGTCAATACGCGCCTGCGGGAATTTCTCTGTTGGTCTGAATGTTTTCTCTACCACACCGCCATTGATAATGTTTTTCAGCTTTGTACGAACAAAAGCAGCGCCTTTTCCCGGTTTTACATGCTGGAACTCAATAATCTGCATGATGTTTCCGTCAATTTCCAGTGTAATTCCATTTTTAAAATCTCCTGCTGATACCATTTGATATTCCTCCTTAAACGAATCTTCCCTCTATTCCCATAATCTCATACTGTTTTGGAACACTTATCACCTTCCGCACAGTAACCATAGATGTAAATTATTTTATAATAAAATCTCTTATATTTCAACTGTTTTTTACAGCTCGATCAATTCTTTTGGAGAATGGGTATAATTCACACATCCTTTTTCCGTGACGCACACCAGATCCTCGATCCGGACGCCGCCAAACCCCGGAATATAAACGCCAGGCTCCACGGTTTCTGTCATGTTCTCAAAAAGCGTTTCCTGACATCTTGGAGAAAGTCTTGGCTCCTCATGAATCAGCAGTCCAACGCTGTGACCCAGTCCATGTCCAAAATATGCTCCATACCCTGCTTTCTCTATAATTCCTCTCGCCGCTGCATCCACCTGGCTTCCCGTCATTCCTGCCCGTATCACTTCAAGTGCGGCAAGCTGTGCCTGAAGAACGGTATCATAAATTTCTTTCTGCTTTGCACCCGCTTTCCCCACGACTACGGTTCTGGTCATATCCGAACAGTATCCATCATAGATACACCCAAAATCCATTGTCACGAAATCGCCTTTTTCTATCTTCTTTTCTGACGGAATCGCATGGGGCATCGCAGAATGAAGCCCGCTGGCAACAATGGTGTCAAAACTAGTTCCTGCCGCTCCGGCTTCTTTCATATAATATTCAAGCTTTGCGGCAATCTGAAGCTCTGTCATGCCCGGCCGCAGATCATTCAAAATCCGTTCAAACGCCAGGTCGCCGATGGCTTCCGCTTTTTCGATCCTGGAAAGCTCTTCCTTCGTTTTCACCATCCGCAGACGATCCAACATATCTCCCGCCGGAATCCATTCGGTATCCGCACACTTTTCCTGAAGCTTCATAACATCTGCATATGTCAGATGCCGGTCCTCAAACAGCAGCCTCTTTGTACCTGTCTTTTGAATCAATTCTGCAAGGACGTCTCCAAAGCCTCTTTCTCCTCCGACTTCAATCACCTCAAAATGGGGCGCTTCCTCTTTGACCTGCGTCGTATAGCGGGAATCCACCAGCGCCCTCTGGTTCTCCGGTCTCAGGAATAAATACCCTTCTCCGCCCCGAAACCCGCTCAGATACCTCATATGATATGCGGATGACACCAGGATGGCATCCGCAGGAATTTTCTGTTTCCATACCTTATCTAACATACGCCATAATTTCCTTTACGATCTGTTCAAAATCTTTATCATCCGTCTCCACACGGACGTCTGCCGCTTCGCCGTACAGTTCTCCCCTTGCGTCCATCAGGGTCTCGATCCGCTTCTTTAATTCTCCGCCCCGCAGCATAGGTCTGGTATCGTCGCCCTCCAGACGCCCGGTCAGTGTTTCCACCTTCGCCAGGAGATATACGACCGTTCCCAGCCGCTTTAAATACTCCCGGTTGATCTCCCTCACCGGAAGACCGCCGCCGACTGCGATGACTTTTCGCTCCTGCGCAGATAAAAGCTGTTTTAACACGGAGGTTTCCAGCTCCCGAAAATATTCCTCTCCATCTTCCCGGAAAATGTCATTAATCTTGCGCCCGGCCTGCTCCTCGATCATCCCGTCCGTATCCACAAAAGGAATTCCCATAGCGTTTGCCAGAGCTTTTCCCACGCTGCTTTTTCCGCAGCCCATAAAGCCTATCAAAATCACATGATTCATTGTCTTTTCCTCTGTTTTTCATAAAAGTACAGCACGATTTTTTCCAGATAACGTTTCAGCACGATCTGTATCTCCTCTTTGGGATGAATGGGCTTTACCAGAATGGTCCGCATCCCCGCCCGTTTCGCTCCATACACGTCGGTAAAAAGCTGGTCTCCCACAAACAGAGCGTTTTTTTCCGTACAGCCAATCAGCTCCATCGCCTTTTTATAATTCTTCACACCCGGCTTATGTGCGTTTTCAATAAAGTGCGCGCCCACCGCACCGGCAAAGGATTCTACTCTTGGGCGCTGATTATTGGAAATCAGGCAGGCTTCCATGCCCAGCTCTCTTAAATGGGCAAACAGATGTATGGCGCGCGCATCCGCAGGCGCGCCATGAGGTACCAGGGTATTGTCGACGTCAAATAACACGCCCCGGTATCCCTCTGCTCTCAGCCTGTCAAAATTGATGCTGTAAGTAGAATCCAGATATTCATCCGGATAGAAACACTTAAACATGATGACCTCTTTCTGTTATATTCTCGACTTATCCGAAAAACTTTTTCTATTTTTCTAAAAACGCCAGCATCGCCGCATACCGGCACTTCATTTCCTCATATCCATGCTGATAAAATTCCCTGATGCTTTCCGGTTTTGACTCTGTACGGGAAATGGTTGGAATCTGTGGGCGGATGACAAAGACCTTGCCTTCCTCCTCCCATTTTTCCACCAGCTCCAGCGTGCGGTTATATTGCACCGGCCGAAGGCAGAGACTCTTCGCCAGCTCCGGATATTTGCGGAACGCCGCCCGGTAAAGAGCCGCTGACTTCGGGGACTCCTTTTTCCGGTATCCTTTATTCCTGGTTAAAATCAGCACATTTTTCCGCATCCCCTCTTTCATGGAATGAATCAGCGGAATGGAATCTGCCAGTCCGCCGTCCAGATACGGCACGCCGTCCACCATCGTCATAGGCGCTGCCAGAGGCAGGCTGCTCGAAGCGCGGGCGGCCAGCATCAGACGTTCTTCATCCTCTTTTTCCGTCAGATACTCCGCCCTTCCCGTCAGACAGTTTGTCGCTACAATCTCAAGCTCCGTAGGGGACGCAAAAAAAGCTTTGAAATCAAAAGGATGCTTCTCTCTGGGATCTTTGTCGTACAGCAAATCCATATCAAAAAGGCTCCCCGTCCGAATCGTTTTTTTCAGATCGATCAGCTTTCCATCATCTTCCCCTTCTCTTAACGTACATTCCAGCATCCGGCCTTTCTGTCCCGCCACAAAATTCAGGCCATTGCCCGCGCCGGCAGACACGCCGATCACTTTCTGAATCTGAAACTTCTTTTCCAGTAAAAAATCCAGTGCGCCTGCTGTAAAAACGCCGCGCAGCGCACCTCCCTCTAAAATCATCGCTCCATGATACATATTTCACCTTCTACACGCTTATTTTTGTCTGTATGTGCTAAGAAACAGCTCCAGCTTATCCATCGCATTTTTTAACTGCTCCAGCTCCGGCAGATAAACGATCCGAAAATGATCCGGGGTGGCCAGGTTAAAACCGCCTCCATGAACCAGCAATACCTGCTGCGCTTTCAGAAAATCCAGGCAGAACTGCTCATCATTTTGAATGTGAAATCTTTCCGTGTCCATTTTCGGAAAAATGTAAAACGCCGCTTCCGGTTTCGTAGCGCGAATACCGGGAATATCATTCAGCGCACGGTAAATGAATTCCCGCTGCTCATAAATCCTTCCTCCCGGCAGAATCATCTCATCCGGCCCGTCAATATTTTTCAGCGCCGTCTCCACGATTGCCTGTGCCGGCACGTTGGAACAAAGACGCATGGAGGAAAGCATATTCAGCCCCTCTATGTAACCCTTCGCTTTCGACTTATCTCCGCTCAGGCACATCCATCCCAGACGATATCCAGCGATCTTGTGCGATTTGGAAAGGCCGTTCATGGTAATGCAGAAAAGATCGGGCGCCAGGGAAGCGATGGAAATATGTTCTTTTCCATCCATCACCAGACGGTCATATATCTCATCGGCAAAGATAATCAGCTCATGTTCTCTCGCCACCTCCACGATCTCCTCTAAGACCTCTTTCGGATACAGCGCCCCGGTAGGATTATTGGGATTGATGACCACGATTCCCTTCGTGCGATCCGTAATTTTTCTTCGGATGTCCCGTATATCGGGATACCAGCCGGACTGCTCGTCGCAGATATAATGCACCGGCTTTCCTCCCGCCAGATTCGCCGCCCCCGTCCACAAAGGGTAGTCCGGCGAAGGCATCAAAATCTCGTCGCCATTATTCAAAAGCCCCTGCATAACCATGACGATCAGCTCGCTGACGCCGTTTCCTGTATAAATATCGCCAACTTCCACGTTCGGGATATTCTTTTTCCGGCAGTAGCCCTGAATCGCTCTTCTTGCCGACAAAAGACCTTTGGAATCCGAATAGCCCTCCGCATTCCTTAAATTCGCCGCCATACTCTCTATAAGCGCATCCGGCGCCCGGAAACCAAAAGGCGCCGGATTGCCGATGTTCAATTTCAGAATAGGGATTCCGTTCTCTTCCATCCGTGCCGCCTCATCCACCACCGGCCCCCGGACGTCATAGCAGACATTGTCCAGTTTCGTTGATTTTTCAAAAACTCTCATAAGGTTCCTGTCCCCCTTTCATTGCCTTAGTATATACCATTCTTATTTTTCTCACAACTGAAAGTTGAAACTTTCTTTCGGAATCCGGACTGCTGCCCTGGCTGTTCCAGGGCGGTAACCCGTACGAAAATTAATGAAAAATTCTCTTCAGGACAGCATCTGTATAAAGCAGTTCCTTCGCCCTCGTCCGGTATTCCTCCCTGTGTATATAAGTGTGGCGGTATGGTTTTATGGAAGGCGCAAGGTCGATGGCTTTTTCATAATCCCGGACGTCTAACTTCAAGGTTTCTACATAATCAAAAAAACCGGTATCTGTAAAAATCGTATGAATCCGTTTATAACGGTGATCCTGCACAAGACTCATAAGATAAGTCGCAATTCCCACCTGGATGCCGTGAAGCTGCGGAACCTCCAGGATTTTATCCAGGGCATGGGAGATTAAATGCTCGCTGCCGCTGGTGGGAGCGCTGTCTCCGGCAATTTCATTCGCAATCCCGCTCATGGCAAGCGAATCCAACAGTTCCTTTAAAAACAGATCGTCTTTGATGCTTTGAAACGGAGTCCGCACAAAACTGTTGACGGCTTTTTTTGCAATCATCATGGCAAAATCGTTTACTTCCCCATATCCGTGCTCTTCTTCAAACTTCCAGTCATAAAGGGCGGTAATTTTCGAAACCATGTCGCCGATTCCGGAATAGAGAAAGCGCTCCGGCGCGCTTTTGATGACTGCGGTGTCCGCTATGATTCCGTAGGGTATTTTTGCCGGAACGGAATTCCTTCTTCCCGCAATCAAAAGGGACGCGCTTGCACTGGAAAATCCGTCGCTGGAAGCGGATGTGGGGACGCTGATAAATGGAAGTTTGCGTAAGAAGCCGCTATATTTGGCAGCATCAATGACTTTTCCGCCGCCAATCCCAATGATTGCCTGTGTTTTATTCGGAAAACGGAAAGCAAGAGCGGTAATGTCTTCTAATCGGACAGAGTCCAGCTCCTGATACTCCAGGACTTCAATGTCCACATCTCTCAGAGATTCCATCACGGTATCTCCAAACATGTCAATCAATCCATTTCCAAAGAGAATGACGACCTTTTTCATTCCGCTCTCCTTTAAATACGTTCCAATTCTGTCAAGCGCTCCGTTTTCTACTTTTAATAATGCCGGAATCGCAATGTAATCGTTGTTTTTCTTTTTCATCATTTATTCTGTTCCTTTCTCTGAACCTGCCAGCGCCACGAAGAATAAGGCTCTGGCATTCTATCTACTATATTTGCCAGAATCACTGCCAAACATGCTCCGGCGGACAAAAGAAAAACGACCGCTGCGTTTCTTTATCCCTACGCAAAATCAAAAAGCGACAATTGATTCGACTCCGGCAAATCTCCCAAAAGTCCCAGGTCATCCATCAGATCAATGACGGTCTTGCTCACCTTCGTCCTGCTGCGGAAATCGTCTTTGGAAAGGAACGGCCCGTCTTTTGCCGCTTCCACGACCGCCTCCGCCGCCTTATCTCCCATGCCGTCGATGCTGCTTAAGGACGGCATGAGCTTTCCGTCTACGATCTGGAACCGGCTTGCCTCTGCTGTATAGATGTCGATCGGCGTAAACTCAAATCCCCTGGCATACATTTCCCGGACGATCTTCATGTCCTTTACCGTATCCTGCTCTTTATTTGTCAGCTCCTCCGAACGTCTCTGGTACTGATCCATATAGTGTTTCAGCTTTTCCGCTCCCTGGCACATCAGATCATAGCTGAACGCAGATGCACGGATACTAAAATATGCCGCATAGTAGGCCAGCGGATAGAATACCTTACAATAGGCGATGCGGTACGCCATCATGACATAAGCCGCCGCATGAGCTTTCGGGAACATGTATTTAATCTTCTTACACGACCAGATATACCAGTCCGGCACGTCATGCTTTTTCATCTCTTCTTCCCATTCCGGTTTTAAGCCTTTTCCCTTTCGAACACTCTCCATGATGGTAAAGCTCTCTTCACTGTCCAGCCCCATGTGTATCAGGTAAGTCATAATATCGTCACGGGTACAGATCGCCGTGGAAATCGTCGCCTTTCCTTCCTGAATCAGCGTCTGGGCATTTCCAAGCCACACGTCTGTCCCGTGCGACAATCCGGAAATACGCACCAGGTCTGAGAAGGTCTTTGGCTTCGTATCCACAAGCATCTGAATTACAAACTCCGTACCAAACTCCGGTATCCCCAAAGCCCCCAGCGGGCATCCGCCAATCTGCTCCGGCGTGATACCCAGCGCCTGCGTGCTGGTAAACAGCGACATGACCTCCGGGTCGTCCAGAGGAATCTTCTTCGCGTCCAGCCCGGTCAAATCCTCCAGCATACGGATCATCGTCGGATCATCGTGTCCCAGAATATCCAGCTTCAAAAGGTTGTGGTCAATGGAATGATAATCAAAGTGCGTCGTGATAATGTCCGTCGTCTGGTCATTCGCCGGATGCTGCACCGGGGTAAAGGAATAGATCTCCTCTCCCAGAGGAAGCACGATAATTCCGCCCGGGTGCTGTCCCGTGGTGCGCCGCACGCCCACGCATCCCTGCACGATCCGGTTGATCTCGCAGACGCGCTTTCTCTGCCCTCTCTCCTCAAAATAATTTTTCACATATCCAAAAGCCGTCTTATCCGCCAGCGTACCGATGGTTCCCGCCCGGAAAGTCTGGCCTTTTCCAAAGATAACCTCCGTATACCGATGGGCATTTCCCTGATAATCACCAGAGAAATTCAGGTCGATATCCGGCTCTTTATTTCCCTTAAATCCAAGAAACGTCTCAAATGGAATATCAAATCCTTCCTTCATCAGCATTGCCCCGCATTTGGGGCACACCTTGTCCGGCATGTCACAGCCGGCGCCTCCGCCAAAGGGCTTTACATCCTCCGAGTCAAACTCCGAGTAGTGGCACTCTTTGCAGTAATAATGAGGGCTTAACGGGTTTACCTCCGTGATTCCCGCCATCGTCGCCACGAAAGAAGAGCCTACGGAACCACGGGAACCTACCAGATAACCGTCCTCATTGGACTTCCATACCAGCTTCTGCGCAATGATATACATCACCGCAAACCCATTGGAAATAATAGAATTCAGCTCTCTCTCCAGCCGTTCTGTCACCACCTCCGGCAGCTCCTCCCCGTAGATTTCATGCGCCCTGTTATAACAGATTTTTCTTAAATCCTTATCCGAATTCGGAATGACCGGAGGACATTTGTCCGGTCGGACAGGCGAAATCTTCTCGCACATATCCGCGATCCGGTTCGTATTCGTAATCACGATCTCTTCCGCCTTCTCGCTTCCCAGATAGGAAAATTCCGCCAGCATCTCCTCCGTTGTCCGTAAGAAAAGAGGCGCCTGGTCGTCTGCGTCCGTAAATCCTTTTCCCGCCATGATGATTCTGCGGTAGACTTCATCCTCCGGGTTCAGAAAATGCACGTCACAGGTGCCGACCACCGGCTTTTTAAACTGCTCGCCCAGCTTCACGATCTTCCGGTTGATCTCGATCAGGTCTTCTTCCGACGTCACGTTTTCGACTTTCTCACTGTCGATCATAAATGCGTTGTTTCCAAGCGGCTGGATTTCCAGATAATCATAAAAATTCACCAGCCGGGCGATCTCCTCTTCCGGACGTCCGTTTAAAATAGCCTGGTATAGTTCTCCCGCTTCGCAGGCGGAGCCGATCAGAAGCCCTTCCCGGTTTTCCAGAAATACACTCTTTGGTATCAGAGGACGCCTGTGGTAATAATCCATATGAGACAGGGATACCAGGCGGTACAGATTCACACGTCCCGTATCATTTTTCGCCAGGATAATCGCATGATGGGACGGAAGCTTCTTTACCTGCTCCTTCGAATTTCGTCCCAGACGGTTTACTTCATCCAGGTTAAAAACGTCCCGTTCTTTTAGCATCTTTACAAATTTCACGAAAATCTCCGCCGTGCATCCCGCGTCATCCACGGCGCGGTGATGATTCTCCAAAGATACATGCAGCGCCTTCGCCACCGTATCCAGCTTAAAACGTCCAAGCTGCGGCAGAAGCACGCGGGCGAGAGCTACCGTATCCACACTCGTAAATTCACGCCAAATGCCCAGCCTCCTGCAATTCTCCTCGATAAAGCTCATATCAAAAGCAGCATTGTGCGCCACCATCACAGCGCCGTCGCAGAACTTTAGAAACTCCGGCAGGATTTCTTCAATCATCGGCGCTTCCATTACCATATCGTCATTGATTCCGGTCAGCTCTTCAATGCGGAAGGGAATCGGGACGTCCGGATTTACAAAGGTACTGAATTTCTCCGTGACGCTTCCGTTTACTACCTTCACAGCCCCGATCTCGATAATTTTATTTACATTCGGGCTGAATCCGGTGGTCTCCAGGTCAAAGACTACATACGTATCGTCCAGACTCTGCGCCTGGGAATGGATGACCATATCTTTTAAGTCATCCACGAGATAAGCCTCCACTCCATAAATAATTTTAAAATCACTCTCATGTGGAACTGCATGATTGGCGTCCGGGAAAGACTGCACAACGCCGTGGTCGGTAATCGCAATCGCCTTATGCCCCCATTCCATCGCCCGCTTCACGATCGCTTTCACATCCGAGACGCCGTCCATATCGCTCATTTTTGTATGACAGTGCAGCTCTACCCTCTTCTCCGGGCTGGTGTCCTGCCTTCCGCTCCGGAAATCTGAAATCTTCTTAATTCCCACCACAGAGCCGATGGTAAGCTGTCCGTCGAAACGGTCGATGGTGGTGACGCCTTTCATTTTCAGGAACGCGCCCTTTTTTATCCCCTCCAGAATCTCTGGTATCTGTTCATTTTTCGCAAACATTTTCACGACAATGGTATCCGTAAAATCGGTGATTTCGATGATGATAATGGTTTTTTCATTTCGAATCTCTCTGGTGTCCAGCGCCTGAATCTGTCCACGGATGACGACTTCTCCCATCTCGCCCTGAATCTGTGCGATTGGAATCACATCCTCCTCAAAATCACGTCCATACACCACGTCCGGATTGTCGGAACGTCTGACGGAACCGCCCCGATAATTCTCTCCTCTCGAAAAACCGCCTTTTCTCTCCCGGAATCCTTCCTTTTTCGGCATTTCTTTCTTTTGTTCTGCTTTTGCAAAACTTCCTGCTTCTTTTTTCTTTGTCTCTGTTTTCTTTTCCGGAAGATCTTCTTTCGGTATTTCTTCCTGCTCCATTGTACTTGCCGCCTGACTGATGATCGCCTCCACTTCCTGCCGGATACGGATTTCGCTGTTTTTCCTCGCCTTACTTTCCTTTGGCTCTTCCAGCATGAGGTTGATTTTAAAAGACAGGCCGCACCGCTCGCAGAAGATTTTCTCTAAGATGCGAATCAGTTCCGCTGCTTTTCCTTCCGCCACCACGGTTTTCTCCACGATCAGATTCATGCTGTTCTCATCGGTAAACTCACATCTTGCCTTTCGAAACATATTGTACTCAAAGATGCTGTAGTCCCTCAGCTCCATGAGAATGCTTTCCCGGTAAACAGGCATGAGCTTTTCGGCGGTATACTGCCTGGAAAGATTAAATTTTTCCAGCAGTTTAATCTCAATATTCGCTCCCGGGAAAAACTGCTCTTTGATGGCCCTCTCCACAGCAAAAACGTTTTTTTTATGAATCAGTTTTTCACTGCTTATGTATACCCGCATCCTGTCTCTGGCAGAAGTAACGGTTACTTTCGTAACCGTTACCTGCGCAAAAAGATGGTGCATCTGATCGTTCATCTCCAGATTTGGAAATACCTCAAAAAATGTTTTTGCCATTTTTATTCTTCCTCAAACTTTAAAATCTCATCCCGAAGCGCGCCAAGAAGCTCACTTTCCGGTACTTTTTTTATAATTTCCCCTTTTCGGAACAAAAGACCCTCGCCTTTTCCTCCGGCGATTCCAAGATCCGCCTCCTTCGCTTCTCCCGGTCCGTTTACCACGCAGCCCATCACGGCAACCTTCAGCGTCTTTTTAATATCCTCCACCATATTTTCCACCTGGTTCGCCAATCGAATCAGATCGATCTGCGTCCGCCCGCAGGTGGGACACGATACGATCTCGATACCTCCTTTTCGCAGTCCCAGCGTTCTGAGAATCAGTTTCGCAGACTTAATCTCTTCCAACGGGTCTCCGGTCAGCGACACACGAATGGTATCCCCGATGCCCTGTGACAGGATCATGCCCAGCCCCACGGCAGATTTGATATTTCCGGAAAGAACCGTGCCCGACTCGGTAATCCCCACATGCAGCGGATAGTCCGTCTTTTCGGCAATCTGCCCGTGAGCCTTCGCACACATCATCACATCGGAGGATTTGATGCTGATCACCAGATTGTCATATCCCATATCCTCAATCATATGCACCTTGTCCAGTGCGCTCTCCACGATACCCTCCGCCGTCACGCCATGATATTTCTCCACCAGTTCTTTCTCAAGGGAACCGCTGTTTACACCCACACGGATGGGAATCCCCCTCTCCTTTGCCACGTCCACCACGGCTTTCACCCGGTCTGCGCTTCCGATATTTCCGGGATTTATCCGAATCTTGTCCGCTCCATGCTCCATCGCTGCGATAGCCAGGCGGTAATCAAAATGAATATCCGCTACCAGCGGGATATGGATTCTCTTTTTTATTTCCTCCAGCGCTTTCGCCGCCTCCAGCGTCGGCACCGCACAGCGGATAATATCGCAGCCCGCCGCCTCCAGCTTTAAAATCTGCGCAGTCGTAGTCTCCACATCCTCTGTCTTTGTGTTCGTCATGGACTGAATCAGAATTGGATTCCCACCGCCGATCACTTTATTTCCTATTTTTACTGTTTTTGTATGCTCTCTGTACATATTTTCCCTCTATTCTTTCAAATCTGCATTTCTTTTAAATCTCGTTTCATATAGATGGATGTGTCCATCGGGCTGTCGTTATAACTGGAAATTTCGTAGAACCCACAGCTTCGGTATAACCGGAGCGCACTTTTCAAAAACGGCAGGGTATCTAACAGCATATACGTGTATCCCATCTCATTCGCATCTTCCAGTATTCTTTCTATCAACCTTCTGCCAATCTGATGTCCACGAAATTCCTGTCTCACATACAGGCGTTTCATCTCACAATTTTCCCTGTCGATTCTCCGCAGCCCGATACAGCCTGCCAGCTTCCCGTTCCAATAGGCCAGATACAGCCTGCCCTCCGGCAGTCCGTATTTTTGTTCCAGATGCTCAAGCTCCTCCTTACATAGTATCCCAGTATCATCATATCGCAAATCTTTCCGGCGGACAACCGGAAATTCCTATGGGAAAACAAAAGGGAGGAATCTCTTCCTCCCTCAGACAATTCGCCTTTATTTGATTACATGAATCCATCCTTTCGGCGCCTCCAGGCGTCCCATCTGGATGCCGGTCAGCGTATCATACAGCTTCTGCGTAACCGGCCCCATCGCTTCCATACCTGCCGGGAGACAGATTTCTTTTCCGTGGTCTACGATTTTTCCAACCGGAGAAATCACAGCGGCAGTCCCGCACAGTCCGCATTCCGCAAAGTCTTTTACTTCCTCAAAGAGAACCTCCCGCTCCTCAACTTCCAGTCCCAGATATTCTTTTGCCACATAAATCAGAGAACGGCGTGTAATGGAGGGCAGGATACTGTCTGACTTCGGCGTTACCACTTTATGATCTTTTGTCACGAAAATAAAATTAGCTCCGCCTGTCTCTTCTACCTTTGTTCTTGTCTTTGGATCAAGATACATATTTTCGTCGAAGCCTTCCTCATGTGCGTTTACAATCGCATATAAACTCATGGCATAATTCAGTCCGGCCTTAATATGTCCTGTTCCATGAGGAGCCGCACGGTCAAAATCGCTCACACGGATGGTAAGCGGGCGAACGCCTCCCTTGAAATACGGTCCTACCGGGGTAGAAAATACACGGAACTGATACTCATCGGCCGGTTTTACACCGATTACAGGATTCGTACCAAACATATACGGTCTGATATACAGTGTCGCACCGGAACCATACGGCGGCACATAGTCTGCATTTGCCTCTACTACCTGATGAACCGCGTCAAGGAAACGCTCCTTCGGAAATACCGGCATCTCCAGTCTCTTTGCGGAATCCATCATGCGCTCCGCATTCAAGTCCGGGCGGAAGGTGACAATACGCCCATCTTCTGTGGTGTATGCCTTCAACCCTTCAAAAACAGTCTGCGCATACTGCAAAACACCTGCGCACTCATTTAACACTACATTCGCATCGTCCGTCAGGATACCATCGTCCCATTTTCCATCTTTGAAATTAGAAACGTATCTTTTTGCGGTTTCCTGATACCCAAATCCGAGGTTTGCCCAGTCAATATCTTTTTTTGCCATGTTCTCATACCTCCGTACAAATAAATTTTTTCATTTGCTCCATTATACCGCAAATTTCGCATATGTGAAGAAAAAATTTAAAGTTCTTGTAAGAATTCTTCAAATTCTGGTTTGACGGGGAGTTCGCGTTCCTTCCGTACGCAGGTCGGGTGGAAACGTATCTCACGCAAACGGGGGCAGGGAATTCGGAAACTAACTCCTAAGAATGTGCGGGTTCATCGCGAGAGC